>NZ_LZJJ01000172.1:0-1762 GCF_001667625.1 Mycobacterium sp. E1715 | reverse complement strand
AATGCGATCGTGTGACCGTCGTCGAGCATCTGGGTGGTGCCGTCCGCGTGGACCAGGATGGGCGGCGGGTGCCCGGCACTGGAATACACCAGCTCGCCGGTCTCGGGGTTGAGCACCGCGCAGACCGCGGTGGTGCATTGCGCGCCGGGCAGCCGCGCCGCGAAGCGATCCATCCCGGCGAGAGCCGCCCCGGGACTTGGGTTTTCGAACAGCAACGCCCGGCACGCGCTGCGCACCTGCCCCATCACGGTCGCGGCGGCCAGGCCATGCCCCACGCAGTCGCCGACGACCATCGCGATTCGGCCGTCGTCGAGCTCGACGATGTCGTACCAGTCGCCGCCCACCTGCAGGGGCCGGCTGGCGGCCTGATACCGCACGGCGAACCCGTGTGGCAGATCAGCGGGACCCAGGATCGCGTGCTGCAGCGCCAAGGCGGTTTCGCGCTGCTGATCGACCTGATGGACGCGCTGCAGGCCCTGGCCGAGCCGGCCCGCCAGCACGGTCAGCAGGGTTTGGTCTTCGAGGGTGAACGACCGACGTTCGGCCAGATCGATCCAGACCACGAGTACGCCCTCGGGGTGCTGCAGCGCGATGCCCGCCGTCCCGGGCTCCCCTGTGCTGGGCGTGAGCAGGTCGCCCTCACGCAGCTGGCTGAGCATGCGCTGGGTATGGGGCGGCAGGTCTTCCCACTGCGCGGCCTCACCGACAGACACGACTTGCGGTGGGCCATAGGCGGTTCCGGTGGAAGAATTCTGAGCCGGGAAGGTGACGGCGACGACGCGGCGGGCCCGCCACAGCCGGCGCAGTTCCTCCGCCGCGGCGTTCACCGCCTCATCGACGCTGTCCGCTTGTGCGAGTTCCTGGTTGAGAGCGTGTTCGCGGCCCGCCGCGAGCGCCAGGGCGATGGCCGCGTGCCGGGCGAAGTCGCTGACCAGCTCGAGGTAATCGTCGCCGAAGGGCGACTGCTGCGGGTCCCGGGCGACGGCGATGACGCCGAGCACCGCGCCGTCGGCGATCAGCGGCATCACGATCGCGGAGCGTTCACCGACGTCGGTGAACCCCTCGATCGGGTATTGGAAGGAGTCGGTGATGAGCGGTAGGCCGCGCCGCGCGACACCGCCCGTGGTGGAGCCGTCCATCGGCACCTGACGACCGATCACCTCCGAGGAGTATCGACCCGCGGTGGCGGCCACGACCAAGGTGTTGACCTCGTCGGCGGGCAGGTCGGGCTCCTTCGGAACCAGCAGAATCGCTTGTTCGGCGCCGGCCAGCTCCAGCGCCCGGTTCACGATCAGCTGGAGCGGCCCGGTCTGGGGGTCGCCGGACAGCAGGGCGGTGGTGATTTCGCGGCTGGCCTTCGTCCACTTGGCGGATTCGCGTTCCCGCTCGAACAGGCGCGCGTTGTCGACGGCCGCCGCCGCGGCGGTCGCCAGGGCCCGCACGGCGGCCGCCTGGGAGTCGGAAAACGCGCGGCCGGCCACGTCGTCGGCCAGGTAGAGGCTGCCGAAGTCCGCTCCGCGAACCGTGATCGGGATCCCGAGCAGCGCGCGCACCGGCGGATCGTGGTCTTGCAGCGCGCCGGCCTGCGGATGGACACTCACGTCGGCGAGCCGGAGACCCTCACCGACCGGCAGCTCACCGAGCAGCCGCGCCGTGTCGTCGTCGATCCCCGCGCGCACGAATGAGACGAAGGCGCCATCGGGAGCGCGGATGCCCAGGGCTGCGTAGCGGCAGGCGGTCAGCTCCATCGCCCCCTTGACGA
>NZ_LZJJ01000171.1:0-5296 GCF_001667625.1 Mycobacterium sp. E1715 | reverse complement strand
GCACCGTCACCCTGGTGTCCGGGTGGTCCTTGAGCACCCGCAGCACCAATTCGTGTGCGGCCCGGCTCAAATGGCGATCGGGACAGTTGATCAACCACAGCGGGGTGTCGTGCTCGAAGCGATCCCACCGCTCGCGAAGCCGCACCGCGTGATCGACGTCGATGACGAAATGCACGGCGGTCAGCTCGTCGGCATGTAGGCCATATCCGATGCGCACCGCCTCGATCTCGGCCAGATCGATCGTGTCCACGAAGACCAATACCTGAAGTCGCGGATGCCGCGCCAGGTCGAGGTCCTCGGCGCGAGACATCTCCAGCACGGAGGCCTCGTCGCGATATTTCCGGTTAAGCCTCGTCAAGGCCAGCACCAGGAGCGGGAAGATCACGACGATCAGCCAGGCGCCCTCGGTGAACTTGGCCACCACGAAGATCCCCACCACGATTGTCGACATGACCCCCGCCGACAGGTTGACCGCCAGCTTGGCACGCCAGCCCGGCTCGCGCCGGGTCAGATGATGCTTGGCCATGCCATAGCCGGCCATCGCGAACGCGGTGAAGACGCCGATCGCGAAGAAGGGCACCAGCGCACTCACCTTCGCCTCGGTGATGACGAGCAGGACCATGGCCAGCGCGGTCAGCACGAAGATGCCGTTGGAGAACACCAGGCGATGGCCGCGTTTCGTCAGTGGGCGGGGCAGGAAACGGTCCTCGGCGACGAAGCTGGCCAGCGCGGGGAAGCCGTTGAAGCTGGTGTTGCAACCCGTGAACAGGATCGCCGCGGTCGACGCCTGAACTAGGAAGTACAGGACGTTGCCGATCACGCCGTGGCCGAAGACCGCCCGGGCTATCTCCGAAAGCATCGACGGGTATTCGTCGAGATAGGCCACGGCGTGCGTGACGTGGGTCAGCCAGCCCACACCAATGAGCAAGAACCCGAGGATGCAGGCCATCCACGTCAGCACGCGACGCGCGTTGGGGCCCTGCGGCTTTTGGAAGACGTTGACGGTGTTGGACACCGCCTCGACGCCTGTCAACGAGGTGCCGCCGTTGGCGAACGCACGCAACAGAATCAGGACCGTCGCACCCATCACCAAGCCGCCGCCCTGATGCACCGGCACCGCGCCGGCGATGTGCTGCGGATCGTATCGCGGTAACCCCCAGAACATTTCACGCACAAACCCGGTCAGGATCGTCACGGTGATCATCCCGACGAAGGCGTAGGTCGTCAATGCGAACGTGCGGCCCGACCGCCGCAGCCCGCGCAGGTTGGCCAGGCAGATCAGCACGACCGCCGCCAACGTGATCTCCAGGTGATAGGGCCGCAGCGGGGGAATCGCCGACACCACCGCCACTGTCGCCGCCGCGGGCTGCACCGCCACGGTCACCACGTAGTCGATCAGCAGCGCCGCCGCAGCAACCTGCGCCACCCGCGGACCGAAGTTCTCCCTCGCGACCGTGTAGGAACCGCCGGCCCGCGTGTAGGCCATCACGACCTCCCGGTACGACGCGCACACCAGCGCGAGAATCACCAAGATGACACCGGTGATCGGGAGCACCAACGCGTACGCCGCCATGCCGGCCGCCGGGAGCAGCTCGACCATGATCTGCTCGGTGCCGTACGCCGTCGATGAGATCGCGTCCGGCGAAAGCGCGCCGAGGGCAATGTGATTCGGCAGTCTCTCGCCGTCCAGCTGGTCGGTGGTCAACGGCTCCCCGAGGAAAAGCCGTTTGCACTTGTCGGTGAAGGAGAGCGGTATCTCGCCACTCGGTTGCGTCACAACATCCCTTTCTCGAGACCGGATTGCCTCATCCCGCGCGGGTGACCTCGGCGATGCGGGACTCGATGTCATAAGGCACGATCTGCGCGGCCGCGCCCGGGATCCGGCTGACCGCCCGGGCGATCTTGTCCGCGGTGCGATCGTGCAACAGGCGGCCCACGAGCGGCGAGTAGGTCCGGCGCGGCAGCAGGACGGTCGCCTTGGTATCCGGATGCTCGTTGAGCACCCGCAGGACCAATTCATGGGCGGCCCGACTCAGGTGCCGATCCGGACAGTCGATCAGGCGTAGCGGGGTGTCGTGTTCGAAAACCTCCCAGCGCTGCGACAACCGCGCTGCGTGATCCGAGTCGACCACGAAGTGCACGACGGTGAGCTCGTCGGCGTGAAGTCCGTTCGCGTATCGCATGGCCTCGACCTCCGCGAGGTCGACGGAATCCACGAAGACGAATACCCGGTGCCGCGTGTATCGGGAGAGGACCGGCTTTTCCGTGCGCGACATCTCCAGCACGGACGCCTCCACGCGGTACTGCCGGTTGAGTCGCATCAACCCCAACACCAGTAGCGGGAATACGACGACGATGAGCCACGCGCCCTCGGTGAACTTGGCCACCGCGAAGATGCCGACCACGATCGTCGACAGGATCCCGGCCGACAGGTTGACCGCCGCCTTGCGCCGCCAGCCCGGGCCGCGCTCGGACAGATAGTGTTTGGTCATGCCGTAGCCGGCCATCGAGAAGCCGGTGAACACACCGATCGCGTAGAACGGCACCAATGCGTCAACCGAGCCGCCGGTGATGAGCAGCAGCGCGACCGACAGCGCGGTCAGGGCGATGATGCCGTTGGAGAAGACCAGTCGATGGCCGCGCTTCATCAACGGGCGGGGCAAAAAGCGGTCTCCCGCAACGAAATTGGCCAGCGCGGGGAAGCCGTTGAAGCTGGTGTTACCACCGGTGTAGAGGATGGCCGCGGTCGACGCCTGCACCAGGATGTACAAGACGTTGCCGACTGCTCCGTGGCCGAAGACCGCCCGGGCGATCTCGGACAGCATCGACGGGTATCCGTCGGAGTACGGGACGGCGTGGGTCACATGTGTCAGCCAGGCCACTCCCGCCAGCAGGAACGCGAGAATGCAGGCCATGATCGTCATCACCCGGCGGGCGTTGATGCCCTCCGGCTTGCGGAAGGTGGTGACCGTATTCGAGATGGCTTCCACCCCGGTCAGTGACGAGCCGCCGTTGGCAAACGCACGCAACACGATCAACAGCGTCGCGCCCATCACCAGGCCGCTGCCCTGGTGGACGGGCACCGCTCCGGCGATGTGCTGGGGATCGTAGACCGGCAGGTTGCCGATCAGTTCACGAATGACGCCGACCACGATGGTCAGCGAGACCATGGCCACAAAGGCGTAGGTGGGCAACGCGAAACGCGCGCCGGCTTCCCGCAACCCGCGCAGGTTGGCAAAGCACATCAACAGCACCATGCCGACCGTGATCTCGAGGCTGTAGGGGCCAAGGACCGGTAGCGCCGAGGCCACCGCCACCGTGCCCGCCGCGCATTGCACCGCGACGGTGACGACGTAGTCAATCAGCAGGGCGGCCGCGGCGACCTGCGCCACCCGGGGACCGAAGTTCTCTCGCGCAACGACGTAGGACCCACCGGACCGCGTATAGACCATCACCACCTGGCGGTAGGACGCGGCGACCAGCACCAGGATCAAGAGAATGACCCCGGTGATGGGAAGCAACAGGGCGAACGCGGCCATCCCCGCCGCCGGCAGCAGCTCGATCATGATCTGCTCGGAGCCGTAGGCGGTCGATGAGATCGCGTCGGGTGAGAGCACGCCGAGCGCGACCGGGTTGGACAACTTCTCGTGCTCGAGCTGCGAGTTGATCAGGGGTTTACCGAGCAAGCCTCGTTTGCAGACGTCGGAGAACGACGACGACCATGCCTTGTGATCAACGGTCCGTCGCTCAGCCAAAGGTGTTGCCACAGGCGATATTCCTTCCCCCAAGCATGACATTTGCCCCCTTCGATCCGGGAACCCGCCGAAAGAGTATCTGCCACAATTGTTTTTGTCGCCCTACCGTCCGCGACCTAGAAGAACAAACACAGGAGATTGGCAGAATAATTGCCAGGACACTCCCAGCGGGGTGACCTGGATGTAACAAACAAGTGCCAATCGGTAATGCAGATGCCTTTCTCTGGCACCCGGGACGGCTCGAAAAGTCCGACGCGAAACTCGTTGTGATGTATGGCACTTGGTAGCCGACACCCAGCCCGCCGCGCCGAGGAGCCGATGACCAGCATCACCACAGGAACGTCAAAGGTGTTGTACAGCAAATCTTCTAACACGGCTGACCGCCACCACTAATATAGCAATTCACACAAGTCGTGGTTGTATTAATTGAGTTCTGTTGCGCTCCAGCGCAATCGGAGGGCGTATTTGTACGCTCCGGGCCTCTGCTCTTGCACGGTGGATGCGTTCAGTCTCACCGCACTCCAAATCTGTCTGTTAGCATCGAATTAGATCTCCATTTCCTTGGAGTAGCGCGTGACACCCGCCTAAGCGAAATAAGTGCTTGTGCCACATGGGTTTCGCGTCTCTGCACCACCGGACGCATGGAGAAAACCAATCCAGGTCGACGTTCACCGGAGGGTAGTAATTGTTTCGCGGAGGGATAGGACCTCATGAGCCAGTGCATCATCGTCAGCGGTGATGACGCGCTCGCGTCGACGATCGTCGATGAGCTGAAGCGGGCGGGCGCGCGCGTCGCCAGGCTTCTCGATTCGGAACTCGCGGGCGCCCGGGTCAAGACCCAGCTCGCCAGGGCGGGCGTCACCACGGCGTCCGCTGTCGTGTGCGCGGGAGACGACGACGCGACGAACCTGGAGATTGCGCTGCTGGCGCGGAAGGCCAACCCGGACATCCGTGTGGTGGCGCGGGTGGCCAACGACGTGTTGCGCGAAGCGGTCGCTGCCGACGAGGGGCCCAGCTCCATCCTGGGCGTCGCGGATCTGGCGGGGGCCGCGGTCGTCGAGGCGTGCCTGGCACGCACCACACATCCCTTCGAAGTGGCAGGTATCGAATTCGTGGTCTTCGGCGCCGAGGCGCCGTTCGACGCGTCGCTGCGCGAGATCTATGGCGACCTCGCCCCGGTCGCGATGGTGCACAACGAGGACGCCGACCACCCCGGTGAGGTCGTGGTGTGCCCCGGGCGCGATTTGCGGGTCAACGCCGGCGACTGGACGGCAATGATCGGCACCACCGAGGAGGCGGCCGCCTGCGGCGTCAAGGTGCCACGTAACCCGAAGATGCGGTCGCGCCAATCCCGGCTGCGCCGTGTCCTCTACGCGGTGAGGGCCCTGCCCAACGAGGTCAATCCCGCTTTCTACCCGCTGATAGCCGCCCTCGTCCTCTTGATCATCAGCTCGACGACCCTGCTGCACTTTTCCTACACCCACCCAGGCATGTCCTGGACCGACGCTTTCTACTTCACCAACGAGACCATCACCACGACC
>NZ_LZJJ01000170.1:0-10203 GCF_001667625.1 Mycobacterium sp. E1715 | reverse complement strand
CGTTGGACATGACCAGCCGTTTGCACATCGGCGTGTAGTCCGGGGTCAGGGCCCTGCGCAGCTCGGGGTCGCGGACCTCTCGCAGGCTGGCGCGGCACAGCGCCCCCATGATCTTTCGGCGCAGTCCCGGCTTGGTGAGCCCGGCGGCGAAGGTGTCGTAGCCGAAGCTGTAGCACCGGTAGGCCAGCCGGTCGAGCCAGCCGAACCGGTTGTGGGTGATGCTGGTGAGCCGGCTGTAGCGGGGGTTGGGCAGGCGAAGCACCCACTGCGCGGTGCGCTGGAAGAGCATGACGCGGTCCGCGACCCCGAGCTGCGCAGGGCCCTGACCCCGGACTACACGCCGATGTGCAAACGGCTGGTCATGTCCAACGGCTTCTACCGCGCGATGCAGCGCGACGACGTCGAACTGGTCACCTCCTCGATCGACCACGTGGAACGGCGCGGCATCGTGACCGACGACGGTGTCCTGCACGAGGCGGACGTCATCGTGCTGGCCACCGGGTTCGACACCCACGCGTTCTTCCGGCCGATGCAGGTGACCGGCCGCGACGGTATCGCCGTCGACGACGTGTGGCGCGACGGTCCGCGGGCCTACCGGACGGTGGCGCTGCCGGGCTTCCCCAACTTCTTCATGATGCTCGGGCCGCACAGCCCGGTCGGCAACCTCGCGCTGACCACCGTCGCCGAATCGCAGGCCGACCACATACTGCGGTGGATTCAGCGTTGGCGCCGTGGCGAATTCGACACGGTGGAGCCCACCTGGCCGGCGACCGAGAGCTTCAACGCCAGGCTGCGTGCCGCGATGCCGGACACGGTGTGGACCACCGGTTGCGACAGCTGGTATCTCAACAAGGACGGGGTGCCCGAGGTGTGGCCCTTCACGCCGGGGGAGCATCGCGCCATGCTGGCCAGCACCGATCTCGGCGAGTACGACTTGCGACGACACGTCACCGCCGGCTGAGCCGATAGCCTAGATGGGCGACCTTGACCCCGGGCAGCGGCTCCCAGTCCAGGGTGCATCCGTCGGCGTGAAAGCCGTTGCTTTCGTAGAACTTTCGCCCCTGCGTGTTGCGCTCGGCGCACCACAGGACGAGGTCGCCCGAGCGGCTTTCGCGCAGCGCCGTGGCGAGCAAGCGGGTGCCGACACCGTGGCCCTGGGATTCCGCCGCGATGTACAGGGAGTCCAGTTCCACCTGTTCGGGGTTCGCGGGATCGGGGCCGAAGATGGTCATACCGATTGTCGCCGAACCGGATTCGGCGACCCACATGCTCCAGTTGCGGCGTTGCAGGATGCGCGGATAGGCGAGGATGGCCCAGCGCCGGGGCGATCCGAGCACGTCGAGCGTGGAGTCGGGCAGTATGCCGGCCCAGGATTGCCGCCAGACCGGATAGTGCATCTCGGCGACCGGGGCGAAGTCACTCGGTCCGGCTTGGCGGATCGTGACGCCGCCGGTGGTCACGGCCTGGACTGCTCCAGGTAGGCCGCCAGCGCATTGGTCAGGCCGCGGCGCGCCATGTCCAGGTCGGCGTACGAGCCGAGCTGGCGCTCGGAGACCAGCCCGCGCATCGCGCCGGGGATCAGGGCGGCGACCTCGCGCACCCGATCCGGGTCGACGTCCAGGCCGGCGAACGCGTTCTGGCAGGTTTCCAGCCAGCTCTTGCCCCAGGAGAACAGCTCGGCGGCGGTGCGCGGGAACAACCGCTCGAGCTCGCCGGGGTCACGGGGGAGGGCCGCCCGCAGGTTCTCGATCGCGCGCGAGTCCGCCGACGCCAGCCCGTTGTACAGGGTGTCGATGATGGCGCCGACCCGCTCGCGCAGGGGCGCGTCGGTTGAAATCGGCGTCGACAGAGTCGAGAAGGTCGCGGCGCGCCGCTCGGCGGTGCGGTGCAGCACCGCGGCCCAGAACCCGTCCGTGTCGCCGAACTGGTATTGCACGGCACCCCAGGTGGCGCCGATCTCCTTGGCGATCCGATTGGCCGACACCGAGCCCGGGTCACCGGAGGCCAACGACTTCAGCGCGGCCTCGAGCATGCTCTCGCGCGTGGCGTTGCCCCGCCGGTTCGGGCGCCGGTTCGCGGTTCCCGCCCCGCTGACCTGCCGAGTCATTTGCAGAGCCTATCGCGCACAACGGCCGAATTTTCATAGAGGGTACTTTGATTTGTCTGCGGCCCGGCCTATCATTCGTTTCAAGGAGGGATCCCGCATGGCTAAGCCGCCGTTGTCGATGGAACCAACCGGCTGGTTCCAGGTCGCCTGGTCCGACGAGATCGGTGTCGGCGACGTGCATAAGATGAAGTACTTCGGCCAGGAAATGGTCGCCTGGCGGGCCGAGTCCGGGCAGCTCACCGTGATGAACGCCTACTGCGAACACCTCGGCGCGCATTTGGGGTACGGCGGCACGGTCGTCGGCGAGATCTTGCAGTGCCCGTTCCACGGGTGGCAGTGGAGCCGGGAGGGCCGCAACGTCTGCATCCCCTACCAGGATCGGCCCAACCGCGGCAGGCGCATCCGCACCTATCCCGTGGTGGAACGTAACTCGTCGGTCTACATCTGGCACGACGTCGAGCGCCGCGAGCCGTACTTCGACGCCCCCGACGTGTTCGGCGCGTTCCACGACGACAGCAGCGCCGACGACTACTACCCCCAGCAGCGGTTGTACCGGCCGGGCCTGGAGCTGCACCCGCAGTATGTGCTGGAAAACGGCGTCGACTTCGCGCATTTCAAGTTCGTGCACAACACGCCCATCGTGCCGGTGTTCACCCGCCACGACTTCGACGAGCCGGTCTCCTTCGTCGACTTCACCATCACGTTCGAGGGTGACGACGGGCAGAAGATCGAGGACGTCAACAGCGGTGTCGAGGCCATCAACGGTGGCCTGGGCATCGCGGTCACCAAGAGCTGGGGGATGATCGACAACCGCACCATCTCCGCGGTCACCCCGGTCGACGAGTGCACCTCCGACGTCCGGTTCATGGTCTACATCGGCCGCACCCCCGGCAAGGACCCGGAGCGGGCCGAGCGCAAGGCGGCCGAGTTCGGCCGCGAGGTGATCCGGCAGTTCGAGCAGGACATCGAGATCTGGCGGCACCAGCGCTACTCCGACCCGCCTGCGCTGGCCACCGACGAGTACGAGGGCTTCACCGCAATCCGCGCGTGGGCCAAGCAGTTCTATCCCGAGGCATTCGCACTACAGGAAGGCTCCACGCAATGAGTAGCTCACCGATTCGCGTCTTCCAGGTGGGAAGCGGAAACGTCGGTTCGGAGATGATCAAGCGGATCGCCACCTATCCCGGCCTCGAACTCGTTGGCGTGCATTGCTATTCGCCGGAGAAGGTCGGCAAGGACACGGGCGAGTTCGCCGGCGCGGCGCCCAACGGGGTGAAGTTCACCGGCTCCATCGACGAGATAATCGCCGCCAAGCCGGACGTGCTGACGTTTCACGGCGTTTTCCCCGACGAGGACCTGTATGTGAAAGTGCTCGAGGCGGGCATCGACATCGTCACCACCGCCGACTGGATCACCGGCTGGCACCGCGACAAGAACCACCCGCACCCGTCGGGCAAGCCGGTGAGCCAACTGCTGGCCGAGGCCTGCGAAAAGGGCGGGGCGACGTTCTACGGGACGGGAATGAACCCGGGCCTCAACCAGATACTCGGCGTGGTGTGTTCGGCCGACGTCGCCGATATCGAGAACGTCACCACGATCGAATCCGTCGACGTGTCATGCCACCACTCCAAGGACACCTGGATCGAGGTGGGCTACGGCCAGCCGGTCGACGATCCGGAGATCCCGTCGAAGCTGGAGAAGTACACCCGGGTCTTCGCAGACAGCGTGCTGATGATGGCCGACTGCTTCGACCTGCCGCTGGACGAGGTGAAGTTCAGCTACGAGCTGGGCGCCTGCACCAAGGACGTGGACCTGGGCTGGTACACGCTGCCCAAGGGCTCGCTGGGCGGCAACTACATCAAGTACCAGGGCATGGTGGACGGGGTGCCCCGGGTGGAGACGCACCTCGAGTGGCAGATGACGCCGCACACCGATCCGAGCTGGAACATCAAGGGCTGTTACATCACTCAGATCCAGGGCGACCCGTGCATCTACAACAAGCACATGATCTTCCCCAAGCCCGGCGTGGATCTTTCGAACCCGGACAACTTTGCCTCCATCGGCATGACCGTCACCGGCATGCCCGCGCTGGCGGCCATCAAATCGGTCGTGGCGGCCCCGCCGGGGCTCATCACCAGCGCCGACCTGCCGCTGCGCGGGTTCGCGGGGCGGTTCAAGAGGTGAGCGCGCGGGGGTCAAGGGTCTTCGGCGCGTTCGGGGTGGTGGTAGTCGTTCGTGCGCTGCCCGCGGTCTTGCTCCGGCGGCGGTAGCCACTCGGTCCGGCCGTCGGGCAGCTTCCTTGTCCGCCAACCCTTTTCGATCAGCCTGTGATGCGGCGTGCAGGCGAAGGTGAGTGTGTCGGCGTCGGTCAGCCCGCCTGCGGCCCACTCGTCGAGATGGTGCACCTCGCACCAATAACCCGGCGCGTCGCAGCCGGGATGCGTGCAGCCGCGGTCCTTCGCGTACAGGACGATGCGCTGATCCGGCGTGGCGATTCGCCGCGACCGGCCGAGATACAGCGGGCGGCGCGAGTGTTCGTCGAACACGGCCAGATAGTGGTAGGCGTGGCGCGCCATCCGGATCACGTCGCGCATCGGCAGCACCGTTCCACCGCCCGTCACCGCGCGCCCGGTGCCGGACGTCAGCTCCTGCAGCGTGGTGGAGACGATGACCGTGACAGGTAAACCGTTGTGCGCACCCAGTTGCGGGTTGCCCAGCTGACCGCGTACCAGGGCGTTGATCGCGTCATGCTGACGCTGCGCGTGGCTGCGCGTGTCGCCGCTCGCGGACTCGTCGTTGGGTTCTCCGTCGAGACAAGGCTTTTCGTCGTCTGGATTGCACATGCCGGGGGCGGCGAAGCGCGCGAGCCAGGCGTCGAGGTTGGCCCGCAATTCCGGGGAAGCGACCAGCTTCCCGATGCTCATCCCGTCGGACCGCTGCCCGGCCCAGGTGAAGCCGCGCTGCCGGGCGCGGTCGATGTCGGAGAACTTCCCGTCGGGATTTATCCGCAGCGCGCACCGGTGCGCGACCTTTTCCAGCTGGTCGGGCCGCAACTGCACCGCCTGGCGGGCCAGGAATCGCTCGGCGGCGTCGACCGTCACGGTGGGTACGGCGTCGGGCAGGTCGCGAAAGAAGGTCTGGATCACGCGCAGGTGCTGCGCGTCGAGCGCTCCGCCGCGCCACGCCTCGGCGGTGGCGGCCAGCTCCGGTGGCAACTGCTGGCCGGTGAGGGTCAGGCGCGGCGAGAGCTGCCTGGCGTCTCGAATCCGCCGGCATGCCTCGCTGTAGCTGATCCGCAGCCAGTCGCCGATGACCTTGTGGACCGGCCCACCCAGGTCCCCGGCATCCTCTTGCGCCAGGTCCGCGATCAGGTCGTGACTCGTCGCAACCTGCTGGCGGCGCGCGGTCTCCATCCGCTCCAGCACCCGCAGCCGGACGGCGGGGCTCAGCGCCCGCAAGTTGAGCGCGCGCACCGACGCGCCGGCCGCGTCCAGCGCGTCGAGCGCCGCGGCCACCTCCTGCGGCACGTCGATCGAACCCATGTTCGAACAATAGGGCGCCCAATCCGGCCCGCGCCACCACGAACGCGCCGGTTGTGGATAAACACCCGACTGTGGATGAATCGGCCCGGTCTAGGGTGAAGCTCATGCGGGTAGGCGTCTTGGGGGCTAAGGGCAAGGTCGGGTCGGCGATGGTGCGGGGAGTGCAGGCCGCCGAGGATCTCACCCTGTCCGCGGAGGTCGACGCCGGAGATCCGCTCAGCACGTTCACCGACTCCGGCACCGAGGTCGTCATCGACTTCACCCACCCCGACGTGGTGATGGGCAATCTGGAGTTCCTGATCGCCAACGGAATTCACGCCGTCGTCGGCACCACCGGATTCACCGCCGAGCGGCTGGAGCAGGTCGAAAGCTGGCTGGCCAAGAATCCCGACACGAGTGTCCTCATCGCGCCCAACTTCGCGATCGGCGCCGTGCTGTCAATGCATTTCGCCAAGCAGGCGGCGCGCTTCTTCGATTCGGTGGAGGTGATCGAGCTGCACCACCCGCACAAGGCCGATGCCCCGTCGGGCACCGCCGCCCGCACCGCGAAGCTGATCGCCGAAGCGCGAAAAGGACTGCCGCCCAACCCCGATGCCACCAGCACCGGCCTGCCCGGCGCCCGCGGAGCCGACGTCGACGGCATCCCGGTGCACTCGGTGCGGCTGGCCGGATTGGTCGCCCACCAGGAGATCCTGTTCGGCACCGAGGGGGAGACGCTCACCATCCGCCACGACAGCCTGGACCGCACCTCGTTCGTGCCGGGCGTGCTGTTGGCCGTCCGCCGCGTCAGGGAACACCCGGGCCTCACCCTGGGGCTCGAGCCCCTGCTCGACCTGCGGTGAGCCCGCCGTGAACGCCGCCCTGCGCACCCAGTTGCTCATCGCGTTCCTGTGCGTCGCGATGCTGGTGTACTTCGTGCTGCTGGGGCGGATGGCCGTCGCGATGATCGCCTCGGGCCGGGCCGCCGCCGTGGGGCTGGGCCTGGCGGTGTTGATCATGCCCCTGATCGGGCTGTGGGCCATGGTGGCGACGCTGCGGTTCGGGTTCGCCCACCAGAAGCTGGCCAATCTCATTGCGGCCGACGGCATGGAGCTCGACACCAGCGCGCTGCCACGGCGGGCGTCGGGCCGCATCGAGCGTGACGCCGCCGACGCCCTGTTCGCCTCCGTACGCACGGAGGTCGAAGACCACCCCGACGACTGGCGGCGCTGGTACCGGCTGGCCCGCGCCTACGACTACGCGGGGGACCGCCGCCGCGCGCGGGAAGCCATGAAGACGGCGCTCGAACTGCAGGGCCGCCAGTGAGTAAGCCAGTGAGCAAGACGCTGCTGATCGTTCACCACACACCGTCCCCGCACTGCCACGAGATGTTCGAGGCCGTGGTCTCAGGGGCCACCGACCCCGAGATCGAGGGCGTCGAGGTCGTGCGGCGACCGGCGCTGACCGTGTCGCCCGCCGAGATGCTGGCGGCCGACGGATATGTGCTGGGCAGCCCCGCCAACCTGGGCTACATGAGCGGTGCGCTCAAGCACGCGTTCGACTGCGCCTACTATCAGCTGCTCGACTCGACGCGCGGGCGCCCGTTCGGCCTGTACCTGCACGGCAACGAGGGCACCGAAGGCGCCGAGCGCGGCGTCATGTCGATCACCACCGGGCTGGGCTGGGCCAAAGCCGCAGAGACCGTGGTGGTTTCGGGCAAGCCGGACAAGGGCGACCTGCAGGCCTGCTGGGAACTCGGCGCGACGGTGGCCGCCCAGCTGATGGAATGAGCCGTCTAGGTGTGGGTCGGGTTGAACGCGTCGGCCGGTTGGGCCAGGGCCAGCGCCGAGCTGGTGCCGATCGGCCCGTGCCGGTCGAAGAGGGTGGCGGCGCCGGTGGCCACCCCTGCTGCGCCGTAATGGCTTTGCGCCGCCAGCCCCAGGAATTCACCGTCGGGCAGACAGCTGGCGGTGACGGTGTAGTCGGCGTTGATGTAGCGCAAGCCGCCTGTGCCCCAATGGGTCAGCGAACTCGTGATGTCACCGACGAAGGCCAGTCGGGTGAAGGGGGTCAGGGGATAGCCCTGCACCATCGGGCGAAAGATCCTGGTCCACGCGAACTTCTGGGAGTGGGACTGTTCCCACTCGCCGGCCGCGATGCCCGGACTGCCCGCGGCGGTGGCCCCGTAGCCCCAGATAAGAAACGGCATGTCGGCCGGGAAATCTCCGGAATCGGCCGGAAGCGGCGGCATGGCCAGGGGAGCCGACCACACCGCGCCGTCGGGATGTTCGCCTCGGCGCAGGAACAGCGCGCTGGCCCTCGCGACGGTATTGCCGTTCTGCACCAGCGCGCCGTCGACGAGCTTGATCCGCCGGCCTTCCCGCTGCACCGAGGTCCGGATCTGCACCGGCTCGAGCAACGCCGGGCGGAGCAGGTCGACCGTGAGACGGGCCGGCTGGAAGTCGGCCTCGATACCGGATTGCTCTATGCCCCAACCCAACAGACCACCGACGTTCTGGCCACCCATCGCGGCGCCCCACGGTCCCCGGGTCAGCGGGCCCGGCACGTAGGAGTCGCCGTCGACAGTGAAGAACGCCTCGGGCATGATGGCGGAATCGTCGACCGTCACGGCCATCACGATAGGACACCGGATAGTAAGGACCGGGAATGCCTCCAGTGATCGAAATCCCGCGCGCCCACAACCCGTTTCCGACGACAGGCGTGACCCGCGACGCCGACGGCGTCCCACACTACGACGATCTGCCCGCCAGCCTGGTGGACATGCTCGCCGAACAGGTCGAGCAGCGCCCGGACAGTGAGGCGGTGGTTGAGCTTGGCGCCGGCCGATTGACCTACCGCCAGTTGTGGGACCGCGCGGCCCGGGTCGCCGGGGGGCTGCGCGGGGGCGGGCTGCGGGCCGGTGATCGCGTCGCGGTGCGGTACCCCGCCGGCATCGACTGGGTGCTGGCGTTCTGGGGCATCGTGATGGCCGGTGGTGTTGCGGTGGCTGTCAATACGCGCTCGGCGCAACCGGAAGTCGAATTCGTCCTCACCGACTCGGGGGCGACGCTGGACCTGGCGGCGGGCAACCCGCTGCCCGACGGCCAGCCGTATGTGACGGAGCGACTGGGCCGCGCCGACGTGGCCGCGCTGTTCTACACGTCGGGCACCACCGGCCATCCCAAGGGGGTGCCGACGACCCACGAGGCCTTCCTGACCAACACCGAGAACGCGATCCGGTGCCTGGACCAGCCGCGCGACCTGGGCGAAGCGATGCGCACACTCATCTCGGTGCCGCTCTTCCACGTGACGGGCTGCAACTCACAACTGCTGGCTGCCACCCGCCTGGGCGGGGCCTCGGTGATCATGCCCGTCCTCAACCTGGACGAGTTGATCGCCTCGCTGGCCGCCGAGCGCATCTCGGTCATGGTCACCGTCCCGGCCGTCTACGCACTGATGTTGCGGCACAACGGGTTCACCGACGCCGACGTCTCCGGCGTCCGCTGGGTGGGTTACGGGGGCGCCCCGATCGCCCCGTCGCTGGTGCGTTCGGTGCAGGACGCCTTTCCGCGAGCCACGGTGTTCAACGGCTACGGCATGACCGAGTCGGCGTCGCTGATGACCGTGCTGCCGAGCCGGGACGCCGTCGATCACGCCGACTCGGTCGGGTACGCGGTCCCGTCCGTCGACCTCGGCCTGATTTCGTTCGGCGGCGACGAGGAAGGCGTCGGCGAGCTGGTGGTGCGCGGCGCGAACATCACCGCCGGGTACTGGAACCGGCCGGAGGCGACCGCGGCAACCATCGCGGACGGCTGGCTGCACACCGGCGACGTCGTGCGCGTCGACGAGGCGGGCCGGGTGCACATCGTCGACCGGCTCAAGGACATCATCAACCGCGGGGGTGAAAACGTCTCGAGCGTCGAGGTGGAGGCCGTGCTGCTGGCCGCGCCTCACGTCGCGGACGCGTGCGTGCTGGCGGTTCCCGACGACGTCATGGGCGAGAAGGTGGGCGCGGTGTTGTTCGGCGGTTCGGACGAGATCGACGTGCCGGCGGTGCTCGACCACTGCCGCGAGCAGCTCGCCGATTTCAAAGTGCCCCAGTACGTCACCGTGGTCGACAGCGCGCTGCCGCGCAACGCCGGCGGCAAACTGCTCAAGGGCAAGCTCCGCGAGCAGGTTCGGTGGGGGGATCCGCTGCGATGAGCGGGACGGTGCTGGTCGCCAACCGCGGCGAAATCGCGCTCCGAATCGTCCGCACCGCAACAGAATTAGCGATGCGATCGGTCGCGGTTTACGCCGAGGACGACGCCGAGAGCCCGCACGTGCACGCGGCCGACGAAGCGATCGGCCTGCCCGGCGCGGGGCCACGCGCCTACCTGGACCAGCCCGCCGTGCTGGCCGCGGCGAAAAGCTGCGGCGCCGAGCTCATCCACCCGGGCTACGGATTCCTCAGCGAGAACGCAGAATTCGCCCGGGCCTGCGCCGGCGCCGGGCACACCTTCGTCGGACCGGACGCCGACGTGCTCGAACTCGTGGGCAACAAGTCCGCCGCCCGCGGCGCCGCCGTCGCGGCCG
>NZ_LZJJ01000169.1:0-1110 GCF_001667625.1 Mycobacterium sp. E1715 | reverse complement strand
AGAGCTGCTTTCCGCTTAAACAATTGCTGGGCGATGTGCCGGGTGATGGTATTTGCCATTTTGTGATCTGTTGGGGTCGAAGCCCGTCGGCTCCGCGGTGGCGGTCGCCGAAGGGATGGTCACGAGGGTGCCCGTGACCGCGGCAAGAACGAGCGTCTTACGGACGTTCTTCAATATCTTTCCTTTCGCGGTGCGCGCGCGCCAAAGCAAGCCCACGGGGGTGGGCTGACGGTTTTGGTTGGTGCGGAAACCTGCTTCGGAACGTGCCGGCTTGTCCTGGCACGACAGCGGTGGGCTCGATTCGCCCGGCGGAGTGTTACCGCCGGCCACGGACGCGACTTCGCCGTCCGCGGCCCCGCTCACACGCGGGTCCGTGATTCTGTTTTCAGTTACTGTTCCGTAACCCGTTGCGGGCTAACAGGGACCGTACGAGAACCAGCCGCGTTCGTCATCTTCGGAAACCGGACATCTCGTTTCGGTAACGGGGTGATCACGGCGCAATCCCGAGGTCATTTCGGCAGGTCAGCAAAGCGATTCCGGCGAGTACCCCGCAATCGCAAATGCTTTCAAATCGTGAGCCGAATCACGCCCATTTTGTGAACTGGCGCACGTATTTGCGCCGGTGGGTACGGACCGTCGCAGCCGTGACGAGCTCGCCCCGCGGAGCGAAGCAGCGCACATTACAACGGGTTACGTGCAATACGTCACACATTGCGCACCACCGACGGATGAATTGCGTTGTGCTGCGGTCTAACTTGCGTCGCTCCAATAGCGCGCACGGCACGTCCGCCGTGCCCACTCATGCGCCCCGCGAGAAACCTTGATTCCGTTCTCCCGCAAATGTTTTCGACACCTCTCGGACGCGCCTCGAAACAGACGGTGTTCGCGTGATCGTCATGGCCGGACGGCACCAAGCCGTCGCCCGGTTCAGCCGGCCAATTTGCTCACGGCGTACGGCCTGTCGATCCCGCGGGAAATGCGCAACTGCAACCGCAGCCGACGAGCGGGATCGCTGGATGGCGAAACCTGCGGCACCCCAACAGATCACAAAATGGCAAATACCATCACCCGGCACATCGCCCAGCAATTGTTTAAGCGGAAAGCAGCTCT
>NZ_LZJJ01000168.1:0-36232 GCF_001667625.1 Mycobacterium sp. E1715 | reverse complement strand
GAATCCTCCTCGGGTGCGCGTGACGTGTCGCCGCTGGTCGGTTACCCCGATGACCGGGCGGCAATCACCACTTTGCGGCGCTCGAACGCCAAAGCGCAACGCACGTTCGCCAAGACGCATGACGCGGCCGCCGACGAATACGGTAGCGAAGAGCGCGCCCACCGGGTGGCCTATTCCGCCCTCAAGCACAGTTTCGAAAAGGTCGGCGACCATTGGGAGCCCAAAGAAAAGAAGGGTCCGTCGGACGAGCGCGCCGAGAGGGGTGGTCCGCGAGCCTCCGGTGAGTCCGCCGAGGGGGTGGACGCGAACGCAAGCAAGAAGCATCTGCTGGAGCTGGCGCGCCGACTCGACGTCCGGGGAAGGTCCACGATGAGCAAAGCGGAGCTGGTCGACGCGATCAAGAAGCACAATCGCCGGGTCCGCGGCCGCTGAGGACCGCGGCCGCGCCGATGTGACCGAGACCGCACCCCTCGGCCCCGTTTAGGTCCCCGGCTTGCGGGCATTCCGACAGCCATGGTTGCGTCCACCACCCAAAGTCAGCTGCGTCAATGCCTGAGCGATGTGGACTTTCCGGCGAACAAGCAGGATCTGCTTGCCGCCGCCGGCCGCAATGGCTGCGACGACAACACGATTCGCGCGCTGCGGGGCATTCCGCCCGAGACCTACAACAACGCCACCCAGGTCGCCGCGTCCGTCACCATCGCCGACGATCGCGACACCCAGGACGGAGACAAGGCCGCGGCGCGTCGCACCCACACCAAGCCCGGGCTCGCCGAAGGCGCGAAGGACATCGGTGTCCAGAGCCCAATCGTCGACGAGCTGGGTGAAAACCGCGGCTCCTGACCGCTCCTAAGAGCTTGCTGCGCTAGAGAATTGGTCGGCCTCCGGTAACGGCCACCCGCGCGCCGGAGATGTAACTCGCGTCGTCGGAGGCCAACAGCACATAGATGGGGGCGAGCTCCGCGGGTTGCCCCGCGCGGCCCAGCGGCGTGTTCTCACCGAACGATTCGACGCTGTCCGGCGGCATGGTCGACGGAATCAGCGGTGTCCAAATCGGGCCGGGAGCCACGCTGTTGACCCGAATCCCCTTCTCGCCCAGCAGCTGAGCGAGGCTGGCCGAGAAGTTCGCGATGGCGGCCTTGGTTGCCGCGTAGGGTGCCAGGGTGGGGTTGGGCGTGTCGGAGTTGACCGATGAACTACCGATGATCGAGGCGCCGGCCTTCATGTGCGGCACGGCCGCCTTGGCGAGATGGAAGTACGCGCCGACGTTGAGCCGGAACGTGTAATCCCATTCCTCGTCGCTGATTTCGTCGAGGCTTTTGTGCATCATCTGGTATGCGGCGTTGTTGACCAGAATGTCGACGCCGCCGAACTCTTCGACGGCTCGATCCACGACGGCGCGGCAATGCGCGGCGTCGGACAGGTCGCCGGAAACCAGCACGCATTTTCGCCCGGCACCCTCCACGTGGCGGGCGACGTCGCGAGCGTCGTCGTCCTCATTGAGGTAGGAGATCAGCACGTCGGCGCCCTCCCGGGCGAAGGCGATCGCGACCGCGCGGCCGATGCCGCTGTCGCCCCCGGTGATGATCGCCTTTTTACCCGTGAGCTTTCCCGAGCCCCGGTAACTGTTTTCGCCGCAGTCGGGAACCGGGTTCATCTCGGCCTGGACGCCAGGAGGTGATTGTTGTTGAGGCGCAAAGCCCATCTGTTTCCTCTATTCGTGTTCGAGAATTGTTGCGAGCAAACGGCTCGCGGGTTTTACGGCTCGCGCGTCACCGGGCCCGCCGTGGGAACGTCGGGTCGTCGTCGGCCGGGGGCTCGGGATCACGCCACTCCTCGGCGCGACTGGGCCGGTTTCCGCGCAGCGTGCCGTCCAATTCGTGCTTGAGTTCGTCGTCCTCGCGCGGGCTGTGCTTGGAGCTTCCGCGTTCCATCGACGGCCCCTTTCGTCCTCGTCGGTTCGGTCCCGCTCCGACTACCCGCCGGGGCGGGGGCTAATCGCTCGCGTTGCGCCAGTGACCCGGCGTGAATATCGATACGGATGTTAAAAGCTGATGCGAAAGGTGCTGTCCAACAAACGAACCGCTTTTCACCAGCTAACCTGCGTTAATTCCGCCATTCGGCGGATTCACATGTTTAGGCCGGAAGACGAATGGCTATTTGCGATTCGTGTGTGTATTGCCCTTACGGGGGGCGATTGTTCAACACGAAAGGAATGAGCAATGAAGGTCACCAAGAGGGCCATCAAGACAGCCGCCGCGGCCGGGGGTATAGCGGTGGCAAGCGTTTTCGCCGCGTCGACGGCTGCCGCCGCGCCGCCCAACATCCAAGGCTTCGGCACCAGCGAGCAACTCGTCGACGGGCCGCTGATCACCAACTACACGGTGAGCAACCTGCAGCCGAGCAACGTCGCGATTCCGGGCTACACGCCCAAGGGAACGCTCTACCAGGCCGACGTTACCGCCCGGTCGGACGGTGGGCTCGTGACCCCGATGGTCAACGACTTCATCGCCCGCGGCCCGAACGGCCAGAACTACCGGGTGATCGACAAGGTCGGGGCCCCCAACGGCCTTAACCCCGCGCCGATCGCGCAGGGTAACGAGTCGACCGGAACGCTGTACTTCGACGTGACGGGCGCGCCGCCGAACGGCGTCGTCTACAACGACGGGATGCAGGACATCTTGATGTGGACGTCGAATGTGCAGGGTGGCTCGGCGCCTGGCGCCGCCCCGAATGCCAGCCCGGCACCGGGTGCTCCGCCGGCCCCGGCCCACACCTGATCCGGCTTGCGGAAATCTCCCCGCGTCGCGTGCGACGCGGGGAGTTCCGCATTTGGGGGCGGGAGTTGAATCGTGCGCGCGCGAATCGGGTACACCGCACCCATGAGTAACCCGGATCACAGGCCAGCCGAAGTACGCGAACAGGCGAAGCTGAACGCCGAAGAGGCGCGGGCGACGATGGAGGAGCGGCGCAGCGGCCAGGACGGCGGAGTCAGCGGCTGGGTCGCCGAGCGCGCCGGTAGGTGGGATCTCAGCGGCCAGGACGAGACCACTCTGCAGCGGCAGAAATATCTGTGGAACGTGCTGGTGGACTATTGGTTTCGAATGGAAATCGACGGGTGGGACAATATTCCGGCGCCGCCTGCGCTACTGGTCGGCATCCACTCCGGCGCTCCCTTCGTCTGGGACGCCTGGACCGTGGGTCTGCAGTGGTGGCGGCGTTTCGGGCAGGATCGTCCACTGCACGGCACGGCACATGACGCGTTGATGGCGATACCGGTGATCGGCCGGTACTTCCGTTCGATGGGTGTGCTGCCGGCGGCCCCCGACGCGATCGCGACCGCCCTGGCCGAGGGGCGTGACGTCGCGCTGTGGCCCGGCGGGGAAGTGGATTCGCTGCGCCCCTGGACCGAGCGCGACCAAGCCAACCTCGCGGGCCGAAAAGGATTCGTGAAGATGGCGATTCGGGCCGGTGTGCCGATCGTGCCGATCGCCACCGTCGGCGGCGCCGACGCTATGCCGGTGCTGATCCGCGGCGACAAGCTGTCCAAGGCGTTACAGCTGGACCGCCTGCTGCGCCTCAAGGTGTTCCCGCTGGCGATCTCACTGCCGTGGGGGATCGCGCCGGCGGCGCTGCCGCAGCTGCCGCTGCCGGCCAAGATCAGGACCCGGTTCATGCCGGCCGTGGAACTCGACCACGACCCCGAGCGTGCCGAAGACGACGCCTATGTCGAGCGCAAGTACGGCGAGGTCCAGGACGCCATCCAGGAAGGGATGGACGCACTCGCGCGCAAGCGCGCGTTTCCGCTCTTCGGCTGACGCGAACCGCCTCGGGCGCAGGGGTTTTCACTGCGCCGGTGTGGCCTCCGTCAGCGTCGTCGGCTCGTCGCTGATGATCCATTCCGGGTGCGGGGGAGTCGTCGCCATGTACCCCACGCCGCGGACCGTGTCGACCATCGATTGATGCCGGGACCCAAGCTTGGCGCGCAGGCGCCGGATATGGACATCGACCGAACGGACTCGGCCGTTGCAGTCGTAGCCCCACGCCTCGTGCATCAGCCGCGTGCGGGTAAACGGCCGACCGGCATGCTGCACAAGGAAACTCAGCAATTTGAACTCGGTCAGCGTCAAACCCAGGTCCTTGCCTTCCAGCGACCCGGCGAGGCTGGTCGGGTGCAATAGCAGGGCACCGAACTTCAGGCTGCCGTTGATTGCGCTGCGCCGGTGAGCGATCGCCCGTCCCAGCCGTTCCTGTAGTTCACCGGCGTCAGTACCGGGTGGCATGACGTCGTCAACGTTCCACTCGCCGTCGACCGTCACCTCGTCTGCTCGCGACACCACTGCCACCACCGCGGTGGCGGGAGTGTCCGTCGTCAGGCGGCGGCAGGCGGTCTGGGCCGCCGCAAGGTCGCCACGAGCATCGACAATGGCGACGTCGCCGGAATGGCGAGGGCTGTGGCCGTCACCGGTGAGGGGCGCTCGCCGCATGATTCGCGCAAACGAATTCAGCGGCGGCAGAGCGCGATCGAAGTCATCCGCGTCGGTCAGCACTAGTACGTCCAAGGACATCTCCCCCAAACTTCGTGTGGGTTCCCCGGCCCGTAGGCACCTCAGGGAGATGTCTGCAAGCGCAGCGGTGATTACCCGCTCGCCGCGAAATTATGCAAAGTGTGTTGAATTAGCCGGCGACCACACCGGCCTGGCTAACCGGATCCGCCCGTCCCATCCCGAAAAAGCCGATGGGCCCGGTCCGTTTTCACAGACCGGACCCATCCTCCCAGCAAGCTACTGATTGGCCTTCTGGCGCTGCTCAGCGGCCTCGGCGCCGCCGCGGGCCGCCTCGGCCTCGGCTTCCTTCTTCGCCGCGTCGCGCTGGGCTTCAGCCTTGTCCTGCTGGGCCTGGCCCTCGCGGGTGAGGTCGTCTTGACCCGTCACCGCGCCAACGGCCTCCTTAGCCTTGCCCTTGACGTCCTCAACGACGCCCTTGACGGCTTCAGCAGGTCCCGAGTTGTTGTCCGCCATGGATCAGTTCCTCCTCGTAGGCGTACCTGAGCGTTCCGCGCTCACTGCCGATCGCCAAGGCGACCGGCCCGGTCATGCGATGAGGCTGGCCCTTGCTTCTCAAGACCGTGAAATCCCCACCGCGATGGTGCGGATTCCCCCTGCCGGGTACCGCTCAAACATTCGCGGCCCGGCGGTGGTGAAGCCGCCGGATCGGGCGGCCTCACCTGGGCCGACAGCCGCGAAAAGCCGTCGCAATCGCCAACTCTGCGCATAACGCACCCCGCCGACGCCGCGTTGTGCTGCGATGAGGCAGGATGTGAAATGCCGTTCCGGAGACGTCACCCCGGGATGGCACTCTCATGCGAGGAGCCTGATGACGGAGTCCGGGGAGCCCACGGCGACGGAGAATGGATCAGCTGCCGGGCAGCCGCGACCCCGGCCCAAATACTCCCGAGTCCTGCTCAAACTCGGCGGCGAAATGTTCGGCGGCGGCCAGGTCGGCCTCGACCCCGACGTCGTGGCGCGGGTGGCCCGCCAGATCGCCGAGGTGGTGCGCGACGGTGTCCAGGTCGCCGTCGTCATCGGCGGCGGCAACTTCTTCCGGGGCGCGCAACTGCAGCAGCGCGGCATGGAACGCACGCGCTCGGACTACATGGGCATGCTCGGCACGGTCATGAACAGCCTCGCGCTGCAGGACTTCCTGGAAAAGGAGGGCATCGTCACCCGTGTCCAAACCGCGATCACCATGGGGCAGGTCGCCGAGCCCTACCTGCCGCTGCGCGCCGTCCGCCACCTGGAGAAGGGTCGTGTGGTGATCTTCGGGGCCGGCATGGGGCTGCCGTACTTCTCCACCGACACCACGGCCGCGCAGCGCGCGCTGGAGATCCGCGCGGACGTCGTCCTGATGGCCAAGGCGGTCGACGGGGTGTTCACCGAGGACCCGCGGGTGAACCCCGAAGCCGAGCTGATCGCCGCGATCAGTCACCGCGAGGTCATCGACCGGGGGCTGCGGGTGGCCGATGCCACCGCGTTCAGCCTGTGCATGGACAATGGCATGCCGATCCTGGTGTTCAACCTGCTGACCAATGGGAATATCGCCCGCGCGGTCGCCGGTGAGAAAATCGGGACACTGGTCACCACCTGAGGGGAAGCGCGAACGATGATTCGCCCTGGCGACGATGGAGAACGCAGTGATGTGGGGGCACCTCCCGCTTGCGGGGGAAAGGAGCGGCGCAATGATTGACGAGGCTCTATTCGACGCGGAAGAGAAAATGGAGAAGGCCGTAGCGGTCGCCCGTGACGACTTGTCAACCATTCGAACCGGCCGCGCCAATCCGGGCATGTTCTCCCGGATCGCCATCGATTACTACGGCGCCACCACCCCCATCACGCAGCTGGCCAGCATCAACGTCCCGGAGGCCCGGCTGGTCGTGATCAAGCCCTACGAAGCCGGTCAGCTGGGCGCGATCGAGACCGCGATCCGCAACTCCGATCTGGGCGTCAATCCCACCAACGACGGCACCCTGATCCGGGTGGCGGTGCCCCAGCTCACCGAGGAGCGTCGCCGCGAGCTGGTCAAGCAGGCCAAGGGCAAGGGCGAGGACGCCAAGGTGTCGGTGCGCAACATCCGCCGCAAGGCGATGGAGGAGTTGCACCGCATCCGCAAGGACGGCGAGGCCGGCGAGGACGAGGTCGGTCGCGCCGAGAAGGACCTGGACAAGACGACGCACCAGTACATCACCCAGATCGAAGACCTGGTCAAGCACAAAGAAGGCGAGCTGCTGGAGGTCTAGCGGCCGCTCAGCAGCTAAGTTCACCCGGGTCCGTGGCAACCACCGGCGCAGCCAGCACGCCCGACGAGCCGGCGCGTGAGGGCAAGAAGACCGCGCAGCCGGCCAAGACGACCTCGCGCGCGGGACGCGACCTGCGCGCGGCCATCGCGGTCGGCGCCGGGATCGGTGGCGTGCTCATCGTGACGCTGGTCTTCGCCCCCCGCTTCTGGGTCGCGATCGTCGCGATCGCCATCCCCGTCGCCACCCATGAGGTGGTGCGACGGCTGCGCGAGGCCGGATACGTCATCCCGCTGATCCCGTTGCTGATCGGCGGTCAGGCCACCGTCTGGCTGACGTGGCCGTTCCACGCCGCCGGCGCCCTGGCCGGCTTCGGCGGCACGGTGGTGGTGTGCAACGTCTGGCGCCTGTTCATGCAGGACAACAGCAAGCGACCCGAGCCGTTCGCCGGGTCCCCGTCGGCCAACTACCTGCGCGACGCCTCCGCGACGGTGTTCCTGGCCGCGTGGGTGCCGCTGTTCGCCTCCTTCGGCGCCATGCTCGTCTACCCCAAGGACGGCGCCGGCCGGGTGTTCTGCCTGATGGTCACCGTCGTCGCCTCCGACGTGGGCGGCTACGCCGTCGGGGTCCTGTTCGGCAAGCACCCGATGGTGCCCGCGATCAGCCCGAAGAAATCGTGGGAGGGTTTCGCCGGTTCGCTCGTCTTCGGAATCACCGCGGCGATCCTGACCGCGACCTTCCTGGCGCGCAAGCCGCTGTGGATCGGGGCGGTGCTGGGCGTGATCCTGGTGCTGACCTGCACGCTTGGCGATCTGGTCGAGTCGCAGATCAAGCGCGACCTGGGCATCAAGGACATGGGCCGACTACTGCCCGGCCACGGCGGCCTGATGGACCGGCTGGACGGCGTGCTCCCGTCGGCGGTCGCCGCGTGGACGGTGCTGACACTCGTGCCCTGAGAAGGGCCGATACTGGACTGGACATGGTCCAACAACTGGTCTTCACCGAACCCCGCCCCAGCAAGCCGCCGCGGCACCTGGCCGACCTCGACGCGGACGGGCGCGCCTCGGCCGTGGCCGAACTCGGACTGCCGGCGTTCCGCGCCAAGCAGCTCGCGCATCAGTACTACGGCCGCCTGATCGCCGACCCGCGCGAGATGACCGACCTGCCCGCGGCCGTGCGGAACCGGATCGCCGATGCGATGTTCCCGCACCTGCTCACCTCGGCCGCCGAGGTCACCTGCGATGCCGGGCAGACCCGAAAGACGTTGTGGCGCGGCACCGACGGGACCACGTTCGAGTCGGTGCTGATGCGCTACCCGCAGCGCAACACCGTGTGCATCTCCTCACAGGCCGGCTGCGGCATGGCCTGCCCGTTCTGCGCGACGGGGCAGGGGGGGCTGACCCGCAACCTGTCCACCGCGGAGATCCTGGAGCAGGTCCGCTCCGCCGCGGTGGCCCTGCGGGACGATTTCGGCGACCGGCTCTCCAACGTCGTGTTCATGGGCATGGGGGAGCCGCTGGCCAACTACGCGCGGGTGGTGGCCGCGGTGCGTCGCATCACCGAAGCGCCGCCGCACGGCTTCGGCATCTCGGCCCGCTCGGTCACGGTATCCACCGTCGGCCTGGCCCCGGCCATCCGCAAACTCGCCGACGAGCGGCTCGGGGTGACGCTGGCGCTGTCGTTGCACGCGCCCGACGACGAATTACGCGACACGCTGGTGCCGGTCAACAACCGGTGGAAGATAGCCGAGGCGCTCGACGCCGCCCGCTATTACGCCGACGTCACCGGCCGCCGGGTGTCGGTGGAGTATGCGCTGATCCGCGACGTCAACGACCAGCCGTGGCGCGCCGACCTGCTGGGCAAACGCCTGCATCGGGTGCTCGGCCCGCTGGTGCATGTGAACCTGATCCCACTCAACCCGACCCCCGGCAGCGAGTGGGACGCCAGCCCCAAGGCGGCGGAGCGGGAGTTCGTCCGCCGGGTCCGGGCGCACGGGGTGTCGTGCACGGTGCGGGACACCCGCGGCCGCGAGATCAGCGCCGCCTGCGGACAGCTGGCCGCCGAAGGCGGGTAGCTGGAGCGCGGGCGGTTTGGCCGGGGCCTGCGGACAGCTGGCCGCCGAAGGCGGGTAGCTGGAGCGCGGCGGTTTGGCCGGGGCCTGCGGACAGCTGGCCGCCGAAGGGTGAACCCGGGCGGCGCGCCTCACGTCTATCAGGCATAACACCAGCAAACGAGGTGACGCCATGATTGTTCGGTTCTTGACCCCGCTCAGGCTGTTGGCCGCGGCCCTTTTCGGCTCCGCTCTGATATTCGGACTCACCGACGCACCGCGCTCGGCGGCCGCCGACGACCGCCTGCAATTCACCGGGACGACCCTGAGCGGTGCGCCGTTCAACGGCGCCAGCCTGCAGGGCAGGCCCGCGGTGCTGTGGTTCTGGACGCCGTGGTGCCCGTTCTGCAACGCCGAGGCCCCGGGCGTGAGCCAGGTCGCGGCCGCCAACCCCGGCGTCACCTTCGTAGGCGTCGCGGCCCACTCGGACGTCGCGGCGATGCAGAACTTCGTCGCCAAGTACAACCTGAACTTCACCAACCTCAACGACACCGATGGCGCGATCTGGGCTCGCTACAACGTCCCTTGGCAGCCTGCCTACGTGTTCTACCGCGCGGACGGCAGCTCGACGTTCGTGAACAACCCGACTTCGGCGATGCCACAGCAGGAGTTGTCTGACCGGGTTGCCGCGCTGAGGTCCTGATGGATCAGGGTCTCGTCGGCCTGGCCTTCGCCGCCGGGCTGGTGGCGGCCCTGAACCCGTGTGGGTTTGCCATGCTGCCCGCGTACCTCCTGCTGGTGGTGCGGGGCCAGCGGAAGGGGTTGGCCGCGGCCGGACGGGCGCTGGCGGCCACCGCAGGCATGGCGCTCGGCTTCCTGACGGTGTTCGGCTCGTTCGGCGTGCTGACGGTGTCGGCCGCGAGCACCGTGCAGCGGTACGTGCCGTACGCCACGGTGATCGTCGGCGTGATTCTCGTAGCGCTCGGCGGTTGGCTGCTGTCCGGCCGGGGGCTGTCGGCGCTCACCCCGCGGCCGGTGGGCCCGCGGTGGGCGCCCACGGTTCGGCTCGGCTCCATGTACTCCTACGGCGTCAGCTACGCGATCGCCTCGCTCTCCTGCACCGTCGGACCGTTTCTGGCGGTCACCGCGGCGGGCCTGCGGGGCGGATCGATCGTCACGGCCGTAGCGATCTACCTCGCCTACATCGGCGGCCTGACGCTGGTCGTCGGCGTCCTCGCGGTGGCCGCGGCCACCGCGAGCTCGGCGATGGTCGACCACCTGCGGCGCATCCTGCCGATCGTCGACCGAATCAGCGGCGCGCTGCTGGTGCTGGTCGGTGTGTACGTCTGCTACTACGGCGCTTACGAGGTGCGCCTGTTGGGCGCCAACGCGGACCCGCGGGATGCGGTTATCACGGCCGCCGGGCGCGTTCAGGGGGCGTTGGCCGGCTGGGTGCATCAACACGGGGTTTGGCCGTGGGCGGTGGCCGCGCTCGCGCTGACGGCCCTCGTGGTCGGCGGCGCCCGGTATCGCCGGGCGAAACGTTAGGGCGGCGACTACCTGATCCAGCCGCGCCGGCGGCCCCACAGGTCGCGGACGAGGACGACGAGCACCAACGCGGCGAAGCCGATCAGGAACCAGTTCTCGACGTGGCCCACGTGGTTGCCGCGCAGCATCGCCAGCAGGAACCCGAAGATGACCAGGCCGGTGATGTGCCAGGTGCGGTGATTGATCCGGCTCCAGCCCCACGCCGCCGAAGGCACCTCAACGGTGTCGACGCCGGTGAACTGTTCCACCTCGGTACTGGCCACGGTGAGTCCCTTTCGTGATCGGCTGGTAGGGAGATTCTGGCACACCCGTCGCTGGACCGAGCAGGCACAATGAGTGGGTGACAATCGCGACGCCCGAGGGCCGCCTGCGCGTGCTGGTGCTGGGCAGCACCGGCTCGATCGGCACCCAGGCGCTGGAGGTGATGGCGGCCAATCCGGACCGCTTCGAGGTGGTCGGCCTGGCCGCGGGCGGCGCGAATCTGGACATTCTGCAGCGGCAGCGCGCCGAAACCGGCGTCACCAACGTCGCCGTCGCCGACGAACGCGCGGCGCAGATCGCCGACGTTCCCTACCGCGGCCCTGAGGCGGTGACCCGCCTGATCCAGGACACCGAGGCCGACGTCGTGCTCAACGCGCTGGTGGGCGCGCTGGGCCTGCGGCCGACGCTGGCGGCGCTGGAATCGGGCGCCCGGCTGGCGCTGGCCAACAAGGAATCCCTGGTGGCAGGTGGGCCGCTGGTCCTCGAGGCGGCGCGTCCGGGTCAGATCGTGCCCGTCGACTCCGAACACTCCGCGCTGGCGCAGTGCCTGCGCGGCGGCGCCCCCGAGGAGGTCGCGAAGCTGGTGCTGACGGCCTCCGGCGGGCCGTTCCGCGGCTGGACCGCCGCCCAGCTCGAGGGCGTCACCCCGGAGCAGGCCGGAGCGCACCCGACGTGGTCGATGGGCCCGATGAACACCCTGAACTCGGCGTCGCTGGTCAACAAAGGCCTCGAACTCATCGAAACGCACCTGCTGTTCGGCATCGCCTACGACCGCATCGAGGTCGTCGTGCACCCCCAATCGATTGTTCATTCGATGGTCACCTTCGTGGACGGGTCGACCATCGCCCAGGCCAGCCCCCCGGACATGAAGCTGCCCATCTCGCTGGCCCTGGGCTGGCCGGCCCGGGTTCCGGGGGCGGCGGCCGCCTGCGACTTCCGCACCGCCTCTAGCTGGGAATTCGAGCCGTTGGACAGCGAAGTTTTCCCCGCCGTCGAGCTGGCCCGGTACGCCGGCCAGACGGGCGGCTGCATGACCGCCGTGTACAACGCGGCCAACGAGGAAGCCGCCGAGGCGTTCCTGCAAGGCCGCATCGGGTTCCCCGCCATCGTCAAAACCATCGCGGACGTGCTGCACGCCGCGGACCAATGGGCGGTTTCACCCGCTAACGTGGATGAGGTACTAGACGCGCAGCGCTGGGCGCGGGAGCGGGCGCAACGCGCCGTCGCACACGCACGGCCCACCGAGGCGTCCGTCAACGCCTCCGGAATGGTGTGAGAAAGGTCCTGCAGCGAAGATGATGTTCGTTATCGGCATTGTGCTGTTCGCCCTCGCCATCCTGATCTCGGTGGCCCTGCACGAGTGCGGCCACATGTGGGTCGCCCGCGCCACCGGCATGAAGGTGCGCCGCTATTTCGTCGGGTTCGGCCCCACGCTGTGGTCGACGCGGCGCGGCGAGACCGAGTACGGCCTCAAGGCCGTGCCGCTGGGCGGCTTCTGCGACATCGCCGGGATGACCTCGGTCGAGGAGCTGGCGCCCGACGAAACCGACCGCGCGATGTTCAAGCAGGACACGTGGAAGCGCGTCGCGGTGCTGTTCGCCGGGCCGGGCATGAACTTCGTCATCTGCCTGGTGCTGATCTACGGCATCGCCCTGATCTGGGGCTTGCCGAACCTGCATCCGCCGACCAGGGCGGTCGTCGGCGAAACCGCTTGTGTCGCACCGGAAGTGGCCCCCGGCAAGATCGCGGACTGCACCGGCCCCGGTCCGGCCGCGCTGGCCGGGATCCGCGCGGGCGACGTCGTGGTCAAGGTCGGCGACACCCAGGTGTCCACCTTCGAGGACATGGCCGCCGCGATCCGCAAGATGCACGGCACCGTCCCGGTCGTCGTCGAGCGTGGCGGCAACACGATCACCACCTACGTCGACGTCACGCCCACCCAGCGCTTCTTGACGAACGGGCCCACCGGGCAGGGCGGTCAGGCGGCGCCGTCGACGGTCGGCGCCATCGGCGTCGCCGCCGTCAAGCTCGCACCCACGCACTACGGGGTGTTCTCCGCCGTGCCGGCGACGTTCGCGTTCACCTGGGACCTGACCGGCGAGGTGGGCAAGGCGCTCGTCACCATCCCCACCAAGGTGGGCGCCCTGGTGCACGCCATCGGCGGTGGACAGCGCGACCCGCAGACCCCGATGAGCGTGGTCGGCGCCAGCATCATCGGCGGCGACACCGTCGACCATGGGCTCTGGGTGGCGTTCTGGTTCTTCCTGGCCCAGCTGAACCTCATCCTGGGCGCGATCAACCTGGTGCCGTTGCTGCCGTTCGACGGCGGCCACATCGCCATCGCGACGTTCGAAAAGATCCGCAACCTCGTCCGGTCGGCGCGCGGCATGGTCGCGGCCGCACCGGTGAACTACCTCAAGCTGATGCCCGCCACCTACGTGGTGCTGGTGTTCGTGGTCGGGTACATGTTGCTGACCGTGACCGCTGATCTGGTCAACCCGATCAGGCTCTTCCAGTAACGAGAGAAGGAAAACAAGTGTCCGTTGGCCTGGGCATGCCGGACGCCCCGGCGCCCACGCTCGCCCCCCGCCGCAAGACGCGCCAACTCATGGTGCGCGATGTCGGCGTCGGCAGCGACCATCCGATTTCGGTGCAGTCCATGTGCACCACCAAGACCCACGACGTCAACACGACGCTGCAGCAGATCGCCGAGCTGACCGCCGCCGGCTGCGACATCGTGCGGGTGGCCTGCCCGCGTCAGGAGGACGCCGACGCGCTCGCCGAGATCGCGCGGCACAGCCAGATCCCGGTGATCGCCGACATCCACTTCCAGCCGAAGTACATCTTCGCCGCCATCGACGCCGGCTGCGCCGCGGTGCGGGTTAACCCCGGCAACATCAAGGAATTCGACGGCCGGGTCGGCGAGGTCGCCAAGGCGGCGGCCGCGGCCGGCATCCCGATCCGCATCGGCGTCAACGCCGGCTCGCTGGACAAGCGGTTCATGGAGAAGTACGGCAAGGCCACCCCCGAGGCGCTGGTCGAATCCGCGCTGTGGGAGGCCTCGCTGTTCGAGGAGCACGGCTTCGGTGACATCAAGATCAGCGTCAAGCACAACGACCCGGTCGTGATGGTCGCCGCCTACGAGCAGCTGGCCGCGCAGTGCGACTACCCGCTGCACCTGGGCGTGACCGAGGCCGGTCCGGCGTTCCAGGGCACCATCAAGTCCGCGGTCGCCTTCGGTGCGCTGCTGTCGCGGGGGATCGGCGACACCATTCGCGTGTCGCTCTCCGCGCCGCCGGTCGAAGAGGTCAAGGTCGGCATCCAGATCCTCGAGTCGCTGAACCTGCGGCCGCGCGGTCTGGAGATCGTGTCCTGCCCGTCCTGCGGGCGCGCCCAGGTCGACGTCTACACCCTGGCCAACGCGGTCACCGCCGGGCTGGACGGCCTCGACGTCCCGCTGCGGGTCGCCGTGATGGGCTGCGTGGTGAACGGCCCCGGCGAGGCGCGCGAGGCCGACCTGGGCGTCGCGTCGGGAAATGGCAAGGGACAGATCTTCGTTCGCGGCGAGGTGATCAAGACCGTGCCCGAAGCGCAGATCGTCGAGACGCTCATCGAGGAGGCCATGCGGCTGGCATCGGAGATGGGAACCGATCACGGTCCTGACACAACATCAAGCGGTTCGCCGATCGTGACCGTAAGCTGATGGGGTCCGATTTCCCGGTCCTTTAGTTCGCAGCACAGAGAGTTCGCCAGATGTCGGCTCCGCCCCTCTTCCGCCTTGTCGGCGAGCGACGGGTGTCGGTGGTGCGTGACGCCGCCGCCGTCTGGCGGGTGTTCGACGAGGATCCGGTCGGGTCGTGCATGGTCGCGGCCCGGGTGGCGGATCACGGCATCGACCCCAACTCCATCGGCGGGGAACTGTGGACCCTGCGCGGCGCGGACGAGTCGCTGTGCTTCGCCGGCGCCAACCTGATTCCGTTGCGGGGCACTCCGGCGGACATGGACGCCTTCGCCGACGAGGCGATGAGCGGAGCCCGCCGTTGTTCCTCCCTGGTCGGCCGGGCCGATCTGGTGATGCGGATGTGGGAACGGCTCGAGTCGGCGTGGGGCCCGGCCCGGGACGTGCGCGATCGCCAGCCGTTGCTGGCGCTGTCCCGCCACCCCAACTGCGACATCGACACCGGGGTGCGGCAGGTCCGGCCGGACGAGCTGGACGCCTACCTGGTGGCCGCGGTGGACATGTTCATCGGCGAGGTGGGCGTCGACCCCCGCATCGGCGACGGCGGCCGGGGATACCGGCGCCGGGTGGCCAGCCTCATCGCGGCGGGCCGCGCGTGGGCCCGCTTCGAACAGGGCCAGGTCGTCTTCAAGGCCGAGGTGGGCTCGCAGTCGCCGGGCGTCGGGCAGATCCAGGGCGTATGGGTGCACCCCGAGTGGCGGGGCCTTGGCCTCGGCACCGCAGGGACCGCGACGGTGGCCGCGGTGATCGTCGGCAGCGGGCGCACCGCCAGCCTCTACGTCAACAGCTTCAACACGGTGGCTCGCGCCGCGTACGCCCGGGTCGGCTTCGCCGAGGTGGGCACCTTCGCGACGGTGTTGCTGGACTGACCCGCTTGCCGCCGAACGCCCGGGGTCCCGGGCGCTGGGCGGTCGCCGCGCGAGGGTGCGGCCAGCCGCACACCCGGCACCGAATTCGCGGCTCGCCGCGCACTCGGCGGAACGCCCGCGTTACATCACGGTCCGATCTCGGTGTGTCGACCCCGGTGCCGCAGCCGAGCTTCATAACATCTGTACCAATGGTCACAAAAACCCCACTGGTAATCGTGGCGGCCGGGTTGCTCCTCGCGGCCGTCGCGACGTCCGGGTGCACCCCGCGACCCGACGGCCCCGGCCCGGCGGCCGAAAAGTTCTTCGCCGCCCTGGCGATCGGCGACACCGCCACGGCCGCCCAACTCAGCGACAACCCCAACGAGGCCCGCGAAGCGCTCAACGCCGCGTGGGCGGGGCTGCAGGCGAGCCACCTCGACACGCAGATCCTCAACGCCAAGTACGCCGAGGACACCGGCACGGTCGGCTACCGCTTCACCTGGCACCTGCCCAAGAACCGGACCTGGACCTATGACGGCCAGCTGAAGATGGCGCGCGACGAAGGCCGCTGGGAGGTCCGGTGGACCACCACCGGCCTGCACCCCAAACTTGGCGAGCACCAGACGTTCGCCTTGCGCGCCGACGCGCCGCGGCGCGCCTCGGTCAACGAGCTCGGCGGCACCGACGTGCTGGTGCCCGGCTACCTGTACCACTACACGCTGGACGCCACCCAGGCCGGATCCGGAGCCGCCCTGATCGGCACGGCGCACGCGATCGTGGACGTCCTGCGCCCGTTCAACGGCACGCTGGCCGACCCGCAGTTGCTCGCCGAGCAGGCCAGCTCGGCGACTCAGCCGGTGGACCTGGTGACGTTGCACCCCGACGACAACGACAAGGTCTTCCCGGCCATCGGCCGGCTGCCCGGCGTCGTCGTCACGCCTCAGCCCGAGATCCTGCCCACCGACCCGCATTTCGCCCCGGCGGTCATGGCCGAGGTGAAGAAGGCCGTGGTCGACCAGCTCGACGGCGAGGCGGGCTGGCGGGTGGTCAGCGTCAACCAGAACGGCGTCGAAGTCGAGGTGCTGCACGAGGTGGCGGGTTCGCCGGCGCCGTCGATCTCGATCACGCTGGACCGGGTGGTGCAGAACGCCGCGCAGCGCGCGGTGGACACCCGCGGCGGCAAGGCGATGATGGTCGTGATCAAGCCGTCGACCGGGGAGATCCTGGCGATCGCGCAGAACGGCGGGGCCGACGCCGACGGCCTGGTGGCCACCACCGGCCTGTTCCCACCGGGTTCGACGTTCAAGATGGTCACCGCTGGCGCCGCCGTCGACCGCGACATGGCCACCCCCAACACCATGCTGGGCTGCCCGGGCCACCTCGACATCGGGCACCGCACCATCCCCAACTACGGCGGCTTCGACCTCGGCGTGGTGCCGATGTCGCGGGCGTTCGCCAGTTCCTGCAACACCACCTTCGCCGAGCTCAGCAGCAAGATGCCGCCCCGGGGCCTGACGCAGGCGGCCAGCCGGTACGGCATCGGGCTGGACTATCAGGTGGACGGCATCACTACGGTGACCGGGTCGGTGCCCCCGACAGTCGACCTCGCCGAGCGCACCGAAGACGGTTTCGGCCAGGGCAAGGTGCTGGCCAGCCCGTTCGGCATGGCCCTCGTGGCGGCCACCGTCGCGGCAGGCAAGACGCCGACGCCGCAGCTCATCGCGGGCCGACCGACCGCGGTGCAGGGCGACACCACCCCGATCAGCCCGAAGATGGTGGACGCCCTGCGGCCGATGATGCGGCTGGTGGTGACCAATGGCACCGCGAAGGAGATCGCCGGCTGCGGGGCCGTCTACGGGAAGACCGGTGAGGCCGAATTCCCGGGCGGATCGCACTCCTGGTTCGCCGGGTACCGCGGCGACCTGGCGTTCGCGTCGCTGATCGTCGGGGGCGGCAGCTCGGAATACGCGGTCCGGATGACGAAGGTGATGTTCGAGTCGCTGCCGCCCGACTTCCTGGCCTAGCGCCCAGCCCGGTAGCCCCTGCTGGGCGAGGGTGCGCAGAATGCCGCCCGCAGCGGCGTGTCGTCGTACAAACACGCACGCTCGCGAGGGTCCCGGGAGCGGTAAATTGCGAACATGACGGATCCCGGCGGCGACATGGTGGCATTGCGGGTCTCCGACGCCGACCGCAACGGCACCATGCGGCGACTGCACAACGCCGTCGCGCTCGGGCTGATCGACATCGACGAGTTCGAGCAGCGCTCGTCCCAGGTGTCGTATGCCCGGACCCGGGGCGAGCTGGACGGGCTGGTTGGCGACCTGCCCGGGCCGGGCGCCATCGTCACCTCCGCGGCCGACCGGGTGGAGCTGCGCGGCTGGGCCGGCTCGCTGAAACGCCACGGCGAGTGGACGGTGCCCACCCGCCTGGCCCTCGTCCGCCGGCTGGGCTCGATCGAACTCGACCTCACCAAGGCGCGGTTCGCGGGCCCGGTGGTGGTGATCGAACTCGACATGAGGGGCGGCTCGGTGGACATCCGGCTGCCCGACGGGGCGAGCGCGTCGATCGACGACGTCCAGGTCTATGTGGGCAGCGCCCGCGACCGCCGCAGGGACGCCCCCGGCGAGGGAAGGCCGCATGTGATCCTGACCGGGCGGGTGGTGTGCGGCTCGGTGAACATCCGGGGACCGCGGCGTTCGCTGATCCGCGGCCGGCTGGACGGTTTGCGTCGCGCATGACTCGGCCCGGGAGGCTGGCGTGTCGCCGCCCTCGGTGCGCGCCTCGACGCCGAGGATGCGCACGCGACGCCGCCGACGCACCCGCACCGACGGCGCCGCGGAGTGAGCGTCGCTAAGCTGGCCCCATGCCTGCTCGCACCGCGCTTTCCCCGGGAGAGTTGTCCCCGACTCTGCCGGTGCCCGTCCGCATCCCGCGCCCGGAGTACGCCTGGAAATCCAGCGTGCGCGAGGGCAGCGAGCCGTGGGTGCAGACGCCGGAGGTGATCGAGAAGATGCGCGTCGCCGGCCGGATCGCGGCCGGCGCGCTGCAGGAGGCGGGCAAGGCCGTGGCGCCAGGGGTGACGACCGACGAACTGGACCGGATCGCCCACGAGTACATGATCGACCACGGCGCCTATCCATCGACCCTGGGCTACAAGGGCTTCCCGAAGTCGTGCTGCACGTCGCTCAACGAGGTCATCTGCCACGGCATCCCCGACTCGACCGTGATCGCCGACGGGGACATCGTCAACATCGACGTCACGGCCTACATCGACGGGGTGCACGGCGACACCAACGCGACGTTCCTCGCCGGCGACGTGTCCGAGGAGCACCGGCTGCTCGTGGAGCGCACCCGGGAGGCGACGATGCGCGCGATCAATGCCGTCAAGCCGGGACGGGCGCTCTCGGTCGTCGGCCGCGTCATCGAGGCCTACGCGAATCGGTTCGGCTACAACGTGGTTCGCGACTTCACCGGCCACGGCATCGGCACCACGTTTCACAACGGCCTGGTGGTGCTGCACTACGACCAGCCGTCGGTGGCGACGATCATGCAGCCTGGCATGACGTTCACCATCGAACCGATGATCAACCTCGGAAGCCTGGACTACGAGATCTGGGACGACGGCTGGACCGTGGTCACCAAGGACCGCAAGTGGACCGCGCAGTTCGAGCACACCCTCCTGGTGACCGACACCGGCGTCGAAATCCTCACCTCCGTTTGAGGAAGCCGTGAACCCTTGAGCGGGGCGCTGCTGGTCGCCGGCACCACCTCCGACGCCGGGAAATCGGTGGTGGCGGCGGGTCTGTGCCGGTTGCTGGCACGCCGCGGCGTTCGGGTGGCGCCGTTCAAGGCGCAGAACATGTCCAACAACTCCGTGGTCACCGTCGAAGGTGGCGAGATCGGCCGGGCGCAGGCGCTGCAGGCGCGGGCGGCGGGGCTGGAGCCCAGCGTGCGGTTCAATCCCATCCTGCTCAAACCGGGCAGCGATCGGACGTCGCAGCTGGTGATCCGGGGCCAGGTCGCCGATTCGGTCACGGCGGCAAGCTATGTGAAGCATCGCGACCGCCTCGCCGGGATCGTCGCACACGAATTGTCCGCCCTGCGTGCCGAGTTCGACGCCGTCATCTGCGAAGGCGCCGGCTCACCGGCCGAAATCAATTTGCGCGCCACGGATCTGGCCAACATGGGCCTGGCCAGGGCGGCGGACCTGCCGGTGATTCTGGTCGGTGACATCGACCGCGGCGGGCTGCTGGCCCACCTGTTCGGGACGGTCGCCGTGCTCGATCCCGACGACCAGGCGCTGATCGCGGGCTTCGTGGTCAACAAGTTCCGCGGTGACCCCGCTCTGCTGGAACCCGGGCTGCGCCAGCTGCGGGCGATGACCGGGCGCCCGACCTACGGGGTGTTGCCGTACACCGACGAGCTCTGGCTGGACGCCGAGGACTCCTTATCGGTGGTCGCGCACCGCGTCGTCGGCAGCCCCGCGCCGCCGCGCGGGCGCGAGTGGCTGCGGGTGGCCGCGATCCGGCTGCCCCGGATCTCCAACTCCACCGACGTCGAGGCGCTGGCCTGCGAACCTGGCGTCATGGTGCGCTGGACTACCGACCCCGCCGACCTGGCCGACACCGACCTGATCGTGCTGCCCGGGAGCAAATCCACCGTCGCCGATTTGGCCTGGCTGCGCGAGCTCGGGCTGGCCGACGCGGTCACCGCGCACGCCGCGACCGGCAAGCCGGTGCTGGGCATCTGCGGGGGCTTCCAAATGCTGTGCCGGCGCATCGACGACACCGTGGAATCGGGGGCGGGCGAGGTCGCCGGGCTGGGGCTGTTGAACGCGGACATCGTCTTCGGCGAGCCCAAGGTTCTGCGTCGCTGGCCGCCGCCGCTCGCCGGCTACGAAATCCACCACGGCCGCGTCTCGCGTTGCGCCGAGGAGAGCTGGTTCGGCGCGGAGGGCGGGCGCGACTGCGAACCACACGGCCTCGCGCGGGGCGCGGTCTTCGGCACCCACTGGCACGGGCTGCTCGACAACGACGACTTCCGACGCGCGTGGCTTACCCGCGTCGCGGCCGCGGCGGGCCGTGGCGGGTTCGTCGTCGCCCATACCGACGTCTCCGCGCGACGCGACGCTCAGCTGGACACAATCGCCGATTTGCTGGCCGCCCATCTCGACGTCGACGCGGTTCTGGGCCTGCTCGACGATGTGCCGCCACGACGACCGCATATCGCAACTCGGTTGCGGCCGTAGGGCATTCACGCGCATGTGCGCACACGGCAATCGAATTTACGGCGACGCAAAACCCGTTGGGCGCGCACGGAATTCGACAAATCCTCGCGCGCGCAGGCCGATCCGCTGTAGCGTGCGTGAATGCCCTCCATGATGACCACGCTCGACGGGTTCCCCGTCCCGGTAGCGGTGGCTGGTCCCGAGCAGGGCGTCGTGGTGGCCATCCTGGGGGACGAGGAACGAGTTCCCGCCGCGTATGACGCGGTCTGCGAGCGTCTGCACACGGCATCGCTTCGGACCGTCGTCATCGGCCTCGACCCGCGCCTGACCCCCAAATCGGTGATCGGCATCCTCGACGCGCTGGGAATCGGCTGGGCCGTCGTGGTGGGCGACCGCGCCGGCGGCGACCTGGCCTGGGAATTGGCGGCGACGAAGCTGGGCCGGTTCGTCGGACTGGTCGTTATCGACCGTGGGCACCCGCGGGCCGCCGACCGCGACGGCGTGGTTCGCGACGACCACTGCCCGCCGGTGGAGATCGGCACCACCGTGCTGGTCAGCTCCCCGGCGGCGCGCGCGGTGGCCCGCGCCAGCCAGCAGTACGTCTACGCGGAATACCGCGTGGTGCACCTGGGGCGGCGCACGGTGCAGGAGTCGACGGCACAGTTGGCCGCCGAGATCGTGTTGCGCACCAGTACCTGGTAGCCACCCCTTCACGCCGAAGATCCACTCGCACAAGCGCTTTGCCCGGTCCTCCGCGTGCGGGCGGCGCCGGTCGGTGCGGGGCGGTACCGTGTCGAACGGAGCCCGGAGCGCCCGCGCTGAGCGGTCGCTCGACATGAAATCGGGGAAAGGACGCTCGGTTGTGAACGCCCGTGGGCGCCCGGTGGTGGGCCTGACCTCATACCTGGAGCGGGTCCGGACCGGCATCTGGGAGATGCCCGCGGGCTACCTGCCGGCTGATTACTTCCAGGGCGTCGTCATCGCCGGCGGGGCCGCGGTGTTGCTGCCACCCCAACCGGCGGAACCGCAGACAGTCGGCTCGGTCTTGGACGGCCTGCACGCGCTCGTGATCACCGGGGGCTACGACTTGGACCCCGCCGGGTACGGCCAGCGCCCGCATCCGAGCACCGATCGGCCGCGCGTGGACCGCGACGCCTGGGAGTTCGCGTTGCTGCGCGGCGCGTTGGACCGGGGTTTGCCGGTGCTGGGCATCTGTCGTGGCGCGCAGGTGCTCAACGTGGCGCTCGGCGGCACCCTGCATCAACACCTGCCCGACGTGCTCGGACACGACGGGCACCGGGCGGGCAACGGGGTGTTCACCAAATTGCCGGTGCGCACGGTCGCGGGCAGCCGGCTGGCCGCCCTGGTGGGGGAGTCCACCACCGCGCAGTGCTATCACCACCAGGCGATCGACCAAGTCGGCGAGGGTCTCGTGGTCAGCGCCTGGGACCCCGACGGTGTGGTCGAGGCGCTGGAGCTGCCCGGGGACGGCTTTGTCCTTGCGGTGCAATGGCATCCGGAACAGTCCCTGGACGACATGCGCCTCTTCGCCGCGATCGTGGACGCGGCGCGGTCGTATGCGACGCGCGCGAGCTGAGCGCGGCTAAGCGACCGTTCCCCGGCAGACCGCCAGCGGCGCCGTGGCCGCCGCCCACGCCCGTGGTACCGACAACCCGCCGACCGGCGTCGCGCGGCCGACCGCCACGGTGATCGTCGCGTCGGCCGCCGCACCCCGATTGGGCAGCAGGCATTGCAGGGCCGCCGCCTTGTTGAGCGAATTCAGGTGGGCGATCGCGACCCCCGACGGCGCGGTCAGGGAGCTCAGTTTCGACAGGGGAGAGGTCACCGACGCGAGGCAGACGTCGAACGTGGCGAGCGGGGACGAGGACAGCGTCCGCAGCGCGCCGGGTGCGGCGGAGATCAGCTGCCGGCCCGTGGCGACGACCTCCGGCGCCGACTCCAGCGCCCACGTGCCTTGGGCCGGGCCGCCGGGCGGCAAGGTGAACGGGGTGATGGCCGCGGCATCGGCCGAGGCCTCGGCGTAGGCGTACATGGCCGCGGTGTCCTGGGCCCACATCCGTTCGTATTCGGCCTCGGTGTCGGCGATCGCGGGACCGGCCAGCCCCAGGGTGTTCGCCAGGATCAGCGACCTGCGCAGCACGCGGTTGGCGCCGATCGTCGGCGGCGGCACCGTCGCCGCCAGCGCCGTCTCGTGCGCACTCGCGGCCGCGGCGGCCTGGGTGGCCGTCTGCTCGGCCCGTATCGCCGTGGCGTCGAGCCATTCGACGTAGGGGAACGCGCCTCCCGGCGCGGGTGCTGGCCCATCCCAGCCGGCCACCAGCTTCGCGGTCACCGCCCGGTAATCCGCGACCGCGGTGTGCAGCCGAACGGCCAGCCGGGCCCAGGCGGCCGCGGCTTCGGTCATCGGCCCCGAGCCGGGGCCGTCATGGAGTTGGCCGGAAACGATCTCCGGCGGAAGCGTGGTGAAGTTCATTGCTATCTCTGCCTAACGACGGCGCTCTAAGCCCGGAAATTGGACTCTTCTGTTGGGACGTAGGCACGGGGGTTACAGGCCTACTTGCAACGGCGGCAGTGCAACGACGGCGGCTGCCGCGGCTTGTCGAGCGCTCAGCAACGAGCGACGCAGAGCTGCGTCAACAGATCCCGGTGAAGTGGTGGTGCCGCGGGAGCACGCGACGGCGGGCGCGGTAGCCGAAACACCGCGGCCGCGAACGAGGCCGGTAACGGCGACCCCACCGACGGTGGTGACGAGCGGGCCCACGTCGGCGGCCGATCCCGCGTCATCCATGCGTTCTTGGTGGTGCTGTGATGCATCGGGGCTGAGCCGGTTGAAAAGTGTTGTGCCGCAAGGCTCATGTCGCCCGCACGCCCGAGTGCCTGGCCGAACCCGGGGCGCACGGCTTCGTGGGACACACCCGGGTGCGGCGACCCGACGCCGGCGACCGCGGTCCCGCGCGATGCCCAGCCCGAGGTCACGGCGCAGAACACGCAAAGCGCCGCAACGATGGCGATGGCTGACCGCCATCGCCGGTCTCTAGGTGCGCCTCCGACTGCCACAGTGGCCCGAATTTACAACACGAGGCTTGGCGGCCACGGCGTGCGAGCTGTGAAAACGATCAAAGTCCGGTGTGGGTTTCACGATCGCCTGACCTTTGCGGCGCCGGGGTGATATTGGCCACTGGCCCATCGGGCAATCGCGGTGCCGCGCTCGGCGGGCGGCTGACGGTGGCAGCGACTAGCGGTCGGCGGCAGGGGATTTGAAGGCGATGAGCGGGATGGCTATCTCGGCGGGTGTCGCCGCGCCGTGAAATCCTATGAGGCGGGCCGATTCCGGCGGCTCGTGGCCCGTTGCCAGCACGGCGGCATCGCCGGTGCAGACGGCGACGACATCGCCGATTCGTGCCAGGTGGGCCGGGTTGACCGGACCGAACATCCCGGCGGCCACGGCCTGCTCGCGGCTGTAGATGTCCGCCCTGCCGTCGAGTACTGCGCTCCAGGCCGCCTGCACGTCCGCCGCCGCCCCGGGCTCGGTGTGCAGGTAACGCACCCGCGGCTCGCCGGCGACCACGCGGATCCCCGCGCCCAGCCGTGGGTCGGTGTCGAGGTCGACCCGGGCGCCGGGTGGAACGTTGAATCCGCCGTGGTCGGCGGTCACCAGTAGTGCCGCGGTCGGGGGGAGCGCGTCGACCAGCCGGGTCAGCAGCGTGTCGACCTGGACGGCCGCGTCGTGCCATTGGGACGATCCGACGCCGAAGGCATGCGCGGCGGTGTCCAGGGCGGCGGTGTAGCCGTAGACCAGGCCGGGTCCCGCACACAGCTCGTCGACGACCCGCTGCGCGTTGTCGTCGCCCGGCTGGATGGGGCGGAATTCGGCGCCCCGGTACGCCGCGTCGGTCAGCCCGCTACCCATGAACGCGGCCGGCAACACAGCCCGCGCGCTGATGCCGGCCCGGTTGAGCCGCCCGAACCAGGTCGGTAACGGCTGCCACTCGGTGTGCGGTGGGTCGTCGCGCCACAGGATGTGGTTGATCACGCGATCCGAGCCGGGGACGTTGAGCGTGAAGCCCAGGATCCCATGCTCGCCCGGTTGCGCCCCGGTGCCCATCGACACCAGGCTGGTCGGGGTGGTCGACGGAAAGGTGCAGGTCAGCTCTGTGAGGCGGCCCAGCTGGCCCGCCGCCACGGCGGCGAGCAGCGGCGCGCTACCGGCCAGCTCGCCGAGCAGGTGCCAGCCCAGGCCGTCGACCAGCACGACCGCGACGCGATCGATCTGTTCGGAGCCGGCCCAATCGGACAGGCCCAGCTTGTCGACGGCGCCCGGCGCGCCGAGCAGCGCGGCGGCGGCGGGCAGCACGTCGCAGAGGGAACCGGGCACCGGGCCAGTCTGGCACGAAATTAGACGTGCGCCAGTCGCCGGCTTGTCACGCGCAGCTGCCGATCGGTCGCGTCGGCGAGGGAACGGGCCTGCCGCGGGGAGAGCCGGCCGCACAGCCGCCCCCAGTGCAGCGCGACCTCGTCACCGGGGGCCACGTCGGGCACGGCGCTGTAGCCGTCCGCCCAGACGTCGAAGGGCCGGGGCGACGGTTCGGACAGCGCGAGCGCCTCACCGTCGAGCACCAGTTGCCGGCACCGCACCTGGATCCGGTCGTGGTCGCGGCTGAGCACGGTCCCCCAGGTGATGCGGCAGTTGTCGAGCACGTTGAGCGGATGCTCGTCCATGCCCCGGCCCAGAAACCGCGTCCACGGGTACACGCCGAACACGTGAAAGCTGTGATTGGCGGCGGCCTCGCCCGCGAGGTCCGGTGTCAGGTGTGACCAGTAGCGGCCCGCCTGCGGGCCGATGATCGCGAGCAACGCGTCAAAGAAGCCCTGCGGGTCCAGGTCGGCCCCGACGCCGCCGCCCAGCCAGTACGACTCGACGAGCCGGTGGTCCAGCGGGTCGGCGATCCCGGTCAGCGCCGACAGCACCCGCAGGTACGGCCATGCCCCGGAGAACCTGGCCGCCGCCCGGCGCACCTCGTCCTCGGAACCGTCGCGCAGGGTGGCGCCCAGCGGGGGGCCGCAATAGCCCAGCGCGTTGGGCGCGTGGGCGTAGCGGGCGAACATCTCCACGCCGCTTTGCGAACCGCCGGCGTCCCGGGTCAAGCGCGCCCCACCAGCTTGACGGCGTCACGGTGCATCCGGCCGAAGTTGTAGTAGGCCGCGCAGGCCCCCTCGGGGGACACCATGCACGTGCCGATCGGGGTCTCCGGGGTGCACGCGGTCCCGAACACCTTGCATTCCCACGGCTTCAGCACGCCCTTGAGCACCTCGCCGCACTGGCATGCCTTGGGGTCGGCGACCCGCACGCCCGGCATCGAGAATCGCAACTCGGCGTCGAATTCCGCGAAGTCGTCGTGCAGCCGCAGCGCGCTCTGGGAGATGAAGCCCAGCCCGCGCCATTCGAAGTGGGGACGGAGCGCAAAAACCTTGCCCATCAACGCCAAAGCGGCCGGGTTGCCGCGTTCGGGCACCACGCGTGTGTACTGGTTCTCCACCTCGCAGCGGCCCTCGCGGATCTGGGTCAGCAGCATCGCGACCGCGGCCAGGATGTCCAGTGGCTCAAAACCGGCCACTACCAAGGGCTTTCGGTACACCTCGGGAACGAATCGGTAGGGCCGGTTGCCCACCACCGTCGACACGTGCCCGGGGCCGATGAACCCCGACAGTCGCAGGTCCGGCGATTCCAGGATGGCCTTGATCGGCGGGACGATCATCACGTGGTTACAGAACACGCTGAAATTGGTCAGCCCCTGTTCGCGCGCCCGTACCAGGGTCACGGCCGTCGACGGCGCGGTCGTCTCGAAACCGATGGCGAAGAACACCACATGCTTGTCCGGGTTGTCGAGCGCGATCTTCAGCGCGTCCAGCGGCGAGTAGACGAACCGCACGTCGGCCCCGCGCGCCTTGGCGTCCAGCAGGCTGCCGTTGGAGCCGGGGACGCGCATCATGTCGCCGAAGCAGGTGAAGATCACGTCGGGCTGGCCGGCCAGCCACATCGCGTCGTCGATGCGGCCCATCGGGATCACGCAGACCGGGCACCCGGGGCCGTGCACGAGTTCGACGTTCTCGGGCAGCAGGTGCTCGATGCCATGCCGGTAGATGGTGTGCGTGTGACCGCCGCACACCTCCATGAACTTGAACTGCGCACCGTCGGTGCCGGCGAGTCGCCCGATGGCGCCCAGCAGCTTTCGCGCCGCGGCCGGGTCGCGGAACTCGTCAACGAATTTCATGACGGTCCTTCCTTCTCAGACGATCGACGAGGAGTCGAAGGCTTGAATCTCGGTGTCGTAGGCGTCGCCGAGTTTCTGGACGGCCGCCAGGGTGAGCAATGCCTCGGTCTCGTCGATTTTGGCCATCGCGAACCCGACGTGGACCAGTACCCAGTCGTCGGGCTCGGGCATGTCGTCCTCCAGCAGCCGCACGCTGATGGTGCGCTGCACCCCGCTCACGTCCACCTTGGCCAAATAGTTTGCGGGATCGGTGATCTCGACGATCCGACCCGGAATGCCCAGGCACATCTTTTGTACTCCTCTCTGGTGGCGACCCGCTGCGCCCGGCTCCGCCGCGCTTGCGATCGCCACGCCCTCAACAGATCCGCGGCAGGGGATCTCCGACGAGCATGTCGACGATCCGCGTGCCGCCGAATCCGGTTCGCAGCACCACGCTTTCGGCTGGTTCGGCGACGATTTCGCCGACCTCGGCCGCTCCGGTGCCCAGCGGGTGCGACCGCAGCGCGGCCAGCCCGGCGTCCGCCTCCTGCGGCGCCACGACGGCGATGAACTTGCCCTCGTTGGCGACGTACAACGGGTCGATACCGAGCAGCTCGCAGGCGCCGTTCACCATGGGCGCCACCGGAAGCCGCTCCTCTTCGAGCAGCACGCCGAGGCGGCAGGCCTGGGCCAGTTCGTTGCACACGGTGCCCACCCCGCCCCGCGTCGCGTCGCGCATCCACCGGGTGGACGGCGCGGCCGCCATCAGCAGCTCCACCAGGGGGCTGACCGACGCGGTGTCGGAGGCGATGTCGGCCTCGATGGCCAGGTCGCCGCGCGCGAGCATGACCGCCATGCCGTGGTCGCCCATCGACCCCGACAGCAGCAGCTTGTCACCGGGCCGCACCGCCGCCGCAGACAGCGCGCGCCCCGCGGGAATGACACCGGCCCCGGCGGTGGTGACGAACACCCCGTCGGCGGCGCCCTTCGGCACCACCTTGGTGTCGCCGGTGACGATTCGCACGCCCGCCGTGGCGGCCGCCGCCGCCATGTCGGCGACGATCTCCTTCAACTCGGCGATGGGAAAACCCTCTTCGAGCACGAACGCCGCCGAGATCCACGACGGCACGGCGCCGGCCATCGCGAGGTCGTTGCAGGTGCCGTGCACGGCGAGCGCGCCGATGGAGCCGCCGGGAAAGCGCCTGGGCTGCACCACGAACGAGTCCGTGGACATCGCCACGCGCTCGCCGCCGGGCAGGGTCAGGACCGCGCTGTCACCGAGTGACTCCAGCAGCGGGTTGCGAAACGCCTCCATGAACACGGCGTCCACCAGCGCCGCGGAGGCCTTGCCGCCCGCGCCGTGCGCGAGCGTCACGTGGTCGTCGAGGAGGCGGGGGCGGCGCCTGCGGAACGATTCGATCCGCTCGATCACCTCGCCCTCGGCGAAGCGTGGCCCCGACGAAAGGTATTCACCCGCCGACTTGTTCATGCCGCCCCCAGACCGTGCTCGCCGCGGAGATGTTGATGCACGCTCAGCCACAGCTGGTAGCCCAGCAGCGCCTGCGATTCCTGGATCCGGTGCACGCTTTGCGAACGGACGATGAAGCAGGCGTCCACATCCGGGTTGTTCGCGAAGGCGCCGCCGTCGTAGCCGGCGAATCCGATGGTGTACAGGCCGCGCTGACGCGCTTCGGCCAGCGCGGCGAGCAGGTTGGGCGAGCCGCCGCTGGTCGACATGGCGATCGCGATGTCACCGGCGGTCGCGCGGGCGATCAACTGCCGGGCGAACACCAACTCGAATCCGACGTCGTTGCCCAGCGCGGTCAGGATGGCCTGGTCGGTGGTCAGCGGCCACGCGGGTAACGGCTTGCCGACCGGGGGCCGGGCGAACAGCCTTGCCAGCGTGGTGGAATCGGTGCAGCTGCCGCCGTTGCCGAAGGTGAACATCCGCCCGCCCGCGGTGAAACGGCGCGCCAGCTCGGCGGCCGCCTGACCGAGCAGTGCGGCGTTGGCCTCCAGCGTCGATCGCCGCAGTGCCAGGCTCTCGGCGGCCTTGGCCTGCGCCGACGCGGCCAGGTCGGCCAGCAGGGAGGCGGGATCGTCTTCCTGGGCGTCGATGAACGGGTACAGGAAGTTGGTGGGTTCGTCCGCGGGACTCATCGGCCCTCCTCGTCTTCCAGTCTGCCGATCGCCATGCCCGCGTGCACGAGGATCAGCTCGCCGGCTTCGACCGGCTCGATCAGCGTGGTCACCACGGTCTCCACGCCCCGCGCGGTGCGCACGACGGCGTGCCCGTCGGCCGACGCGGTCACCGCCTCGCCGGGGCGTCCCTCGTCGCTGCACGTGACGCAAACCGACTCGGAGTGTTCGGGTTTGAGCAGGCCGGGGTGTTCGAAACACACGTGGGTCAGCTCCCACAGCAGGTGGTAGAACAGCACGAAGCCACCGGTCGCGGGCACGCGCGGGTCGGGGTCGTCGAGCCACAGCACGTGGTCGGCCATCCCCGCAGGGGGCCGTTCGCCGCTGCCGATCCAGATCGTCGTGGCCCCCCACGCGGGTGCGCGCCGCATCACGGAGCGGACCTGCGCCTCGTCGGCGCCGGCAACCGCGACCACGATGTCGCCGGGGCGCACCGAGACCCGCACCAGGTCCACGAGGTCGGGCCCGGTCAACGCCACCGCGGGCAGCGCTCTTTTGCCCATGATGACCGGGTGGACGAATTCGACTGCGATGTGCAGCGCGTGCGGTTCCCACGACGGCGCGATGGACCACATGGTGGCGCCGGCGGCGAAGCGCCTGGCCAGCGTGAAGGCGGTGGCGGCGAGGTCTTCGGCCAACTCGGCGCCCAGCCCGCGATCGATGGCCGTGGTGGTCATGGGTCAGCCCTCCTCCTGCGCGGTCAGCATGGCGATCGCGGCCTGGCCCAGGGCGAGTCCGCCGTCGTTCGGCGGCACGGCGTGGTGGGTCAGCACCTCGAACCCGGCCAGCCGCAACCGTTCTCGACATGCTCTCAGCAACAACACGTTCTGGAACACCCCGCCGGTAAGCCCCACCAGCCGGGTGGTGCCGGCCACCTGGGCGACCGCCTCGGCGACGGCGACCGCGACGGCCCGGTGAAACGCCGCGGCCAGCGGCGCGGGTCGCGCGCCGGCGCCGAGCGCGGACACCAACGCCCGCACCAGGGGGGCGGGGTCGATCACCCCGTCGGCGCGCACGGTGAGCGGCAGCGGCGGCCCGTCCTGCGCGTCCGCCGATTCCGCCAGTGCCTCCAGCTCGATGGCGGCCTGGCCTTCGTAGTCGATGCGATGCCGCACCCCGAGCAGCGAGGCGACCGCGTCGAAGAGGCGGCCCATGCTCGAACAGGGCACGCATCCGGTTCCCGTCTCCAATTGTGAACGGGTGATGCGTAATTCGTCTCGACTCGCGGCGGCGACGGGCGCCAGGTCGGGGGTCCAGCCGATGCCGGCGGACCACAATTGGGACAGCGCTATCCGCCATGGGTTGCGCACCGCGGCGTCACCGCCGGGCAGCGGGACCGGCAGCAGGTGGCCCGCCCGGACGAATCGGTGGCTGTCGGTGCCGAGCCGCAGAATTTCGCCGCCCCAGATGGTCTCGTCGCATCCGTAGCCGGTGCCGTCGAAGGAGACGCCGATGACGGGTTCGCCGAGGCGTCGGTGCTCGGCCAGCAGCGACACGACGTGCGCGTGGTGGTGCTGAACGAGGTCCAGCGGTCGGGCGTCCGCGCGACGCTCAGCCCAGCTTCGGGTGTGGTACCCGGGATGCAGATCGGCGGCCAACCGCGCCGGCTCGCCGCGTATTTCGCTGAGCTGGGTCACCGCTCGCTCGAACGCGCGCAGCGTCTCCCAGGTGCCCATGTCGCCGATGTGCCCGGACAGGTACGCTCGCGGGCCGTCGGTGAGGCAGAACGTGTTCTTCAATTCCCCGCCGACGGCCAGCACGGGCGGGCCGGGGATATTCAGGTCGACCGGCAGCGGCGCGTAGCCACGGGAGCGGCGGATCGGCAGTTCGCGACCGTCGACCACACGGACCACCGAGTCGTCGCACGGGACATGGATCGGGCGGTCGTGGTCCAGGATCGCTTCGCAGAGCGCCGGAAGGCGCTGTGCCGCATCGTCGTCGGTGAAGCAGATGGGTTCGTCGGAGCGGTTGGCGCTGGTGAGCACGAGTGCGTCGGGCACCGGCGCGGGGGCGCCCGGGACGGGTGCGAGGAGCAGGTGATGCAGGGGGGAGTACGGCAGCATCAGGCCGAGCAATGGGCTACCGGGGGCGACCCCGTCGGCGACCGGGGCGTCCGGCCGGCGCTTGAGCAACACGATCGGGCGGGCGGGGCCGAGCAGCACCGCCGCCTCGGTGTCATCGACGTGGGCGTAGCGGCGCGCGACGTCAAGGTCGCGAACCATCATGGCAAAAGGCTTCGCGCCGCGGGCTTTTCGCATGCGCAGCGCGGCGACCGCCGTGTCGTCGGCGGCGGCGCAGGCCAGGTGGTAGCCGCCGATGCCCTTGATGGCGACCACGGCGCCCGAGGCCAGCGCGCGTTGGCCGGCCGCCAGCGCGGCGTCCGCCCCTTCGACGGGCCCCGCCGCCGACCGGAACCGCAGGGACGGCCCGCAATCGGGGCAGGCGATGGGCTGCGCGTGGAACCGGCGATCCGCCGGGTCGTGGTATTCGGCGGCGCAGCGTTCACACATGGCGAACCCCGCCATGGTGGTGGCCGGCCGGTCGTAGGGCAACTCGCGGATGATGGTGAATCGCGGTCCGCAGTTGGTGCAGGTGACGAACGGGTGGCGGTAGCGCCGGTCGCGCGGGTCGAACAACTCGGCTACGCAGTCCTCACACACCGCGACGTCGGGCGGAATCGGAGTCGTTCCACCGGGGGCGGCCCGGCTGGCCACGATCCGGAACCCCCGCCCGCAGCCGGCATCGGCGGCAACCTCGCGGACCGTAACGTCGCTGATTCGGGCCAGCGGCGGCGCCTCTGCGCGCAGGCGCCGGCCGAATTCGGCCAGGCGTGCCCGCTCGCCCTGCACCTCGACGAAGACGGCGCCGGAATCGTTCCCGACGAAACCGGACAAGCCGAGCTCGGTCGCGATGCGGTGGACGAAAGGCCGGAAGCCAACCCCCTGCACGACACCGGTCACGGTGAAGCGCTGCCGAATGTCGTCGTGCCGCAGCAGCAGGGGGGACGCGGTCATTTCAGCCGTCCTCCGGAAGGTCGAACGGATCGGTGCGGCCCCTGCCCATCAGCTCGAGGCCGGCCATCGCCTGCTCGGCGCCCTCGCGGTCCGTCTTCTCGACGGCGAAGCCCATGTGGATGATTATCCAGTCGCCGGGCGCGAACGTCTCTTCCGGCAGCATGCCGACGTTGACCTTGCGCTGTTCGCCGGTGACGTCGACCAGCGCGAGCTGGCCCTCGTAGCCGTCCAGCATCCGGATAACTTGGCCGGGGATCCCCAAACACATGGCTCAGCGGTCCTCTCGGCCGGCGGCAACCGGGTGCGACTGCAGCGCCGCGACGATCTCCTCGACGGCGCGCGCGGCGCGGGGAACCGCCCTGGCCACCGGTTCGGTGAGGCCGATGCCTTCCTCGACGCTGCCCGCCTCGCACCCGACGACGACCGTGTACGGGGGACTGCCGCCGAGCGCCCGCAGGCTGGCGAACACCGCGGCCGGATCCATGCTGTGACCGTCGAAACCGGTTGTGGCCGAATACGATTCATGGTCGGCCTGGAAGACGTGCAACGTGCCCGGGTTGCCGCGGCTGGGCACGGCGTCGACGAGGACGAGCGTGTCCCAGTCCTCGAGCAGGTCGTAGGCCAGGTGCATGCCACTGATGCCGTAGTCGGTGACGCGGACACTCGGATCGTCCCGGGAGATCTCGGCGGTGCGGATCACTTCGGACCCGAAGCCGTCGTCGCCCAGGAAGATGTTGCCGATGCCGGCTACCAGGATGCGCGCTGTCATTCCCCGGGCCGGTTACATCCGCCTGAGCTTGAGGTACCGGCGAGCATCGGGCAGGGATACCACCCCAAGCACCAATCCGGCCGCGAGCACCAAAGCGATGATCGCGACGAATATCCAACCGAGGATCTCCATCTGAAAACTCCTTTCACGAGTTTGCCGGGCTGCGTTGACCTTCCACAGGCTCGATTTCGTCGGGGGAGAAGTACAGGTATCGGCCGTACCAGTCGTGCAGGTCGGCGGCCCGGTCGTCCTCGACGACGACGCCGACGTGCTTGTTGCCCTCGACGTCGGAGTGCACGGAGGTGACGCGGGCCGTCTTGCCGGCGACGAAGATGTCCTGCGCGTCGGCGTTTCGCCTCGGCCGCAACCGAACCTGGCTACCGCGCGCCACCCGGATCCCGTTCACCAACACCGCGTCGATTTCGGGACGAACCGCGTTGTCGGCCAGTGGGTCCCACCAATCGACCCCCTCGGGAACCTCCGGGACGAGACCCGGGACCGGGTCGCGCAACACACCGTGCAGGCGAGCCATCGCCTCGGGAGACATGGCCTCGCACTGTTCGATGATCCGCGCCGCCCGCGGATCGGTGGCCCGGGCCTGGGCCTTCTCCTCGTCCGTCATCGTCATCACGCGCAGGGTGAGGATCTCGTCGATCTCCGTGCAGTCATACAGCGCGGTATCGCTCTGTTCGGCGACCTCCGGGTGGTCGTAGAGGATGATCGGCGAGATCAGCAGCGAGTCGTGTGCGCCGGGCGGGCCGGACAGCACCGGGAAGCAGCGATGCTGAACGCACCGGGACACCGCGTCGACCGCCGCCGGTGGTGGCTCGAGTAGCGAAACGAACTGCCCGCGCCCGAGTTCGGCGATGAGGTGCGTGCCGATCATGGACCGCGCGATCGCGTCGCTCTTGTCCACAGCGGCGGCGCCGACGTTGCGGACCCGCACGGATACCCGGCACAGGCCGCCGTCCGCCTCGCTGGCGACCGTCAACACGCCACGCACCTCCCGTCGTTGGCGCACCAGGCGCCCGCCATCAAGCGTCTCGACATCCGTGCCCGCGTCCGCCGTCACCGACAGTGTCCAGGTTTGCCCGTCCAAGGCGACAGGGCCGAAGGACCTTTCGCACTCGACCGCCTCGTCCCAGGTGAGCCACGCACCACCCGGGGTCGTCAGCTCGTCGACGGGTTGGTATTCGCCGTGGGCGACTTCCCGCTCGGCCCGGCGGTGTTGGAGCTGCAGGAATCGCACCACCAGGTTCAGCTCCCCGGCCCCGTCGACCAGGAACTGCGCGGCCAGGCTGTCGTCCTCGCCCAGGCCCGCGTCCGCCGCCCCGGGCGGTCCCAGGACGCCGAATTGCCAGCGAGATTGGTTCTTGGTCGACGTCCCGCGGTAGGGATAGAGCAGGTAGCCCTCGTAGAGGACCGCGTCGGCGACGGCGCGGGCCCGGTCCCGATCCTCGGTCACCGCGCCGTCTCCCGGTCCGCGTCCAACAGTGAGGTGACCGCGTGGTCGAGGTCGAGCAGCCCGCGTGCGGACTTGTAGGCGGCCAGCGCGCTGATTGTTTCGTGACTCAGCCGCAGCCAGCCGGCGTTCGGATAGTGCTGGGCCATCAGCTGCCGCCAGGCCGTGACCGGCATGTCGTAGCGGTATTCGCAGTCCCACGGGACCTGCTGGACGGAGAAGCCGCGGTCGGATTTGACGAAAACCGTTCCGCTGAAGAGGAATTGGAGCGGCAGCGCACCGTCGCGCAGCGCGTGCAGGTATTTGGCGGCGGCGACCTCGAAGTCGTAGGTGCAATCCAGGGGGAGCGCCGCCGTCGTGGTGCCGGTGAACCCGGGCACCATCGCGGTGCAGTGCTGCCAGAGGAAGGTGCGCTGGGTGCTCGCCCAGCGTTCGCGCGGACCGAACAGGTCGGTCAGCCCGGCGGCCTCGTCGTCGGAGTAGGACCGCCGCAACGGCTCGATGCGGACCTGGCAGCGCAGGGCGATCGCGTGCACCGGGTCGTCGCCGGTGGTCACCGCGATGCGGGCGGTCAGCACCGGGCTGACGGTGTACGGCTCGGGCGCCACGTCGAGGACCGTGAAGTCGATGTCCATCATGGCGGTGTTTCAGAAGGTGTGTCGGAAGGTGTTTCCAGCGCGTGGGCTTGCAGGTGGGAGAAGAAGCCGTCGATGAACTCGCGCGCCTCCTGCCCGCCGTCGAACCCACGCCACAGGATGCGCAGTCGCCCGACGAATTCGTAACAGGCGTCGATGGGGACCAGATAGGTCTGCGGCGGACCGGTGTCGGGGACCCGCACCAACAACGCCTCCACGTCGTCGGCCAGCAGTCCCACCCGTGCGTCGGCGCCGCCGAGGGTGTCCCAAACATCAAGCGCGAGTTCGGATTCGCAGGCGCCGGCCGGCCCGGGGTAGAAGGCGACGGTGCGCCCGAGCGTGGAGTTGGTGAAGAAGAAGGCCACCCCCACGGGGATCTGCAATGCCTCCCACGCGCGTCGGTCCAGCGCGAAGTCCGGGAAGGACAGATACCGGTCGGGCACCGCGCGGTAGCGCAGTTCGGCCTGGGTGTCGGTGAACAGCAGATAGCAGGCCCGGCAGACACACATGAGCTGCCGGTCGGCCACGTTGACCACGTGCTGGTGCTCGTCGGCGATCGATTCCGAGCACATCTCGCACCGCTCGCCGGCCGGTTCGGGGGCCGGCCGGTTGCTGCGGATGCGGGTCAGGACGTCGTACGGGGTGGTCATGCCGGGGCGCCCATCGCGTGCACCGGTTCGTGGGCCGGCAAGGCCACCGACAGCACGCCGTCGCGGGTCAAGAGCGGGAGCGGGTCCAGATGCGCGCCGTTCGCCCCGGCCCCGGCGTGTACGGCGTCGAAGTCCGTCCGGCAGCGGGGGCAGCGCAGTTGCGCCCCATGTAATTTCGCACCGGCCAGGGTGGCGTTGCACACCGGGCAATGGTCGCGGTACGCAAAGGTCTGGTCGCCGACCCGGCACGCCAGCACGGTGGTTGCGGCGACCCGATAGCCGGCCACCTCACCTGGCGCCAGCTCGGCCAGCTCCGGCGCCGGGTGCCAGCTGTGGGACCCGTTGGAATGTACGCGCGCCAGCAGCGATTCGGCCGGGATTACCGATGTGGTTCCGGGCTGGGCCGTGACGACCTCGATGGCCGAGATCTCGGGTGCCGCGGCGCGCACCGCGTCCTCGACGGCCAACTCCAGCGTCACCGCCGACGACGGACAGCTCTTGCAGCTCCCTTTGAACGCCAGCCGCACGGTATCGCCGTCGACGCCGACGAGGTCGACGTCCCCGCCGTGCGAGCCCAGGTACGGCCGCACCCGGTCGAGCGCGTCGGACACCCGCCGGTGTACATCGTGCGGGTGCAGACCGTGGACAAGGAGCAGGCTGGCCACCAGGTCGTCGGTGGCCAGCCGCTCGGCTATGCCCGGGTCCCCGGCCTGCCCCAGGCACTGCATGATCCGTTGCAGCCCGGCCCCGTAGAGGCCGACCACC
>NZ_LZJJ01000167.1:0-11206 GCF_001667625.1 Mycobacterium sp. E1715 | reverse complement strand
TATTACCCCAACGACACCCGGACTTCGCACATCGGCCTGCTCGGAGAGGTTTCTTTTCACGCGACGCCGTCAGCGGGAAATTCAGAAGATTAGGCGACGGACCGATTTACGGCAAACGCGCCGTGAGAAATCGCTATGCCCTTTTCGTCTTGACCCGCTGACCAAATTGATCGCGTGCCTTTTTCCTCAGCCCGCGACGGCTCCCGGCTCGAAGAAAGGCGCGCCATATTCGGTCACCGGCGAGAACCCGCGCTTGCGCGCCCTGTCGGCGGCCTTGCGGATCAGCGCATAGATGCCGACGAACGCGGCGTGGTCGGTCGCCACGAACGGGGTCAGCAGCCGGTTGTGCACCAGCGAGAAGGCCACGCCGCTCGACGGGTCGGTCCAGCCGAGCGAACCGCCCAGCCCGACGTGGCCGAAGCCGGGCATCACGTTCCCGATGGGCAGGCTGTGGTAGCCCAAGTGGAAAGCCAGCGGCATGAACAGGTTTCGGTCCGGACGCAGGCTCCGCCGACCGGTCAGGCCGGCGACCAACTCGCGGGACAGGAACCGGATGCCGTCGACCTCGCCGCCGTTCGCGATGGCGCCGTACATCCGTGCCAGCCCGCGGGCCGTCGCCACCCCGTTGGCCGCGGGGATCTCCGCGTCCAGCAAGGGGGTATCGCCCTGGACCGCGGCGACCATGCCCGGGAAGTACATGGACCGGAAGCCGCCGGACAGCTCGTTGGCGACCTTGCGCGTCACAAAGCTGAGGACCGGGTTCCGCACCAGGTTCTGCGGCGCGATGATCTCGGCCACCCGCGTCGGCGCCCCGGCCGGCGGGCGACCCAGGTACAACCCGTCGGTGCCCAGCGGCTCGGCGAGCTCCTCGCGGATCAGGGCTCGCATGCCCTTTCCGGTCACGCCCCGGGCGAGGCCGGACATCAGCCAGCCGAAGGTCAGCGCGTGGTACGCCGACTTGCCCAGCAGCCGCCCCGGCGACGCCGCGGCCAGCCGTTCCTCCATCACGACGTGGTCGAGCAAGTCTTCACTGCTGGCGCCCCGCAGTCCCGACAAGCCGGCGGCGTGCCGCATCACGTCGCGCACGGTGAGGTTGCCCTTGCCGTTGGCGCCGAACTCCGGCCAGTACTCGGCGACGGGGGCCTCGTAGTCGATCAGCCCGCGGTCGGCGAGGCGGTGGATGACGGTGGCGGCCATGCCTTTGGTCGCCGAGAACACCATCGGTGCGCTGTCGGCCGACCACGGCCGGTGGCCGCCGCGATCGGACCAGCCGGTCCACACGTCGACGACGGGTTGACCGTCGAGGTACACGGCCAGCGCGCCGCCGCCGAACCGGCGGGCGGGAAACATCGTGGAAAAGCTGCGAACGACGCATCCGAAGTGTGAGTCCGCCGCGCCGGACACACGGTGACCTGCGTCAAGGTCATCGTGGACAGGGACCGCGCGGCGATCGACTCGGTTTTCCACCGTCACAATGTCAAATTTACTTGGATTTCACACCTTCCCGGAGCGAAATCTAGATTGTTTACCTATCCGTTAGTCTGACGCTGCCGTCAATATTTGCTCGGCGGCCAGCGCGGGGGTCAGTTCTCCCGCCTTGACCTGGCGCTCGACATCGGCGCGCATCTTGCGCACCTTGGGGTTGGCCAGCACCCGGTCCAAGACGGTGTCGCGCACCATCTGCCATGTCCAGTCGACCTGCTGGGCGCGCCGGCGCGCCTCGAACTCGCCGGCCTCGGTGAGCACCTGCCGATGGCGTTCGATAGTGTCCCACAGCTCCGTCAGACCGGTCCCCTCCATCGCGCTCATGGTGAGAACCGGTGGCCGCCAAAGTGTTTCGCGCGGGTGTATCAGCCTGATGGCCGAGGACAGTTCCCGGGCGGCCACCCGCGCCTCGGCGAGGTGTTCGCCGTCGGCCTTGTTCACCACCACGATGTCGGCCAGCTCGAGCACGCCCTTCTTGATGCCCTGCAGCTGATCGCCGCCGCGCGCCAGGGTCAGCAGGACGAACGTGTCGACCATGTTGGCCACCGTCACCTCGGACTGACCGACGCCGACGGTCTCGATGATGATCACGTCGAAACCGGCGGCCTCCAACAACACCACCGTCTCGCGGGTGGCCTTTGCTACGCCGCCCAGCGTGCCGGACGTCGGCGACGGGCGGATGTACGCGTCCGGGTGCACGGCCAGGCGCGCCATCCGGGTCTTGTCGCCGAGGATCGATCCGCCGCTGCGCGTCGACGACGGGTCGACGGCCAATACCGCCACCCGGTGGCCGTGCTCGATCAGGTGCATGCCGAGGGCCTCGATGGTGGTCGACTTGCCTACCCCGGGTGTTCCGGTGATGCCGACGCGATGTGCGTTGCCCGCGTCGGGCGTCAGCTCCAGCAGCAGCCGCTGCGCCTTCTCGTGATGATCGGCGCGGGTGGACTCCAGCAGCGTGATGGCCCGTGGCAGCGCCGCCCTGTCGCCACGGCGAACGGCGTCGGCCAGGTCGTCGACGGAATCGCTCTTGCGGCCGGCCATCTAGTCGAGCGGGTAACCCAGACGCTCGGCCAGCTTGTGCAGCAGACCGATCGCGGCGTCGGCGATCACCGTCCCGGGCGGGAAGATGGCGGCGGCCCCGGCCTGGTACAGCTCGTCGAAGTCACCGGGCGGGATGACGCCACCGACCACGATCATGATGTCGGGCCGTCCCACCTCGGCGAGCGCGTCGCGCAGCGCCGGCACCAGCGTCAGGTGGCCGGCGGCCAGCGACGAGACACCGACGACGTGCACGTCGTTGTCGGCGGCCTGCCGGGCCACCTCCTCGGGCGTGGAGAACAGCGAGCCGACGTCGACGTCGAAGCCCAGGTCGGCAAAGGCCGTCGCGATCACCTTCTGACCGCGGTCGTGACCGTCCTGACCCATCTTCGCCACGAGAATTCTCGGCCGTCGGCCGTCGGCCTCGGCGAACTTCTCGACCAGTTCCGTGGCGGTTGCGATGTTGGGGGCCTTTCCGGCTTCGTCGCGGTAAACACCGGCGATCGTGCGGATCTCCGCCTGGTGCCGGCCGTATACCTTTTCCAGCGCGTCGGAGATCTCCCCGACCGTCGCCTTGGCCCGGGCGGCGTTGATCGCCAGCGCCAGCAGATTATTACCCAGCCCGTCCTCGCCGGCGCGGCCGTGTGCCGCGGCCGCCCGGGACAGGTCGGCCAGCGCGGCCTCGACGGCGGATTGGTCGCGGCTGGCCCGCAGCTCCTTGAGCTTGGCCAGCTGCTCGGCGCGCACGCGGCTGTTCTCGACCTTGAGAACCTCGACCTCCTGGTCCTCCTCGACCTGATATTTGTTGACGCCGATCACCGGCTGCATCCCGGAGTCGATGCGGGCCTGGGTGCGCGCGGCCGCCTCCTCGATGCGCAGCTTCGGGATGCCGTCGCTGATGGCCTGGGCCATGCCGCCGTGCTCGGCGACCTCGGCGATGTGGGCGCGGGCCTTCTGCGCGAGCTGATGGGTCAGCCACTCCACGTAATACGAACCGCCCCAGGGGTCGATGGGCCGCGTGGTGCCCGACTCCTGCTGCAGCAGCAGCTGGGTGTTGCGCGCGATCCGCGCCGAGAAGTCGGTGGGCAGCGCCAGCGCCTCGTCGAGGGCGTTGGTGTGCAGGGACTGGGTGTGGCCCTGGGTGGCGGCCATCGCCTCGATGCAGGTGCGCGCCACGTTGTTGAAGGCGTCCTGCGCGGTCAGCGACCAGCCGGACGTCTGCGAATGCGTGCGCAGCGAAAGCGATTTCGCGTTCTTCGGGTTGAACTGGGCGACCAGCTCGCTCCACAGCAGCCGACCGGCCCGCAGCTTGGCGACCTCCATGAAGAAGTTCATGCCGATGCCCCAGAAGAACGACAGGCGCGGCGCGAACTTGTCGATGTCCAGGTCGGCGTCCAGGCCCGCCTTGATGTAGTCGACGCCGTCGGCCAGGGTGTAGGCGAGTTCCAAATCGGCTGTGGCGCCGGCCTCTTGGATGTGGTAGCCGGAGATCGAGATGGAGTTGAACTTCGGCATCTTGGCACTGGTGTAGCCGAAGATGTCGGAGATGATGCGCATCGACGGCTTGGGCGGATAGATGTAGGTGTTGCGCACCATGAATTCTTTGAGGATGTCGTTCTGAATGGTGCCGGCCAGCTTCTCCGGCGGCACGCCCTGCTCCTCGGCCGCCACCACGTACAGCGCCAGGATCGGCAACACCGCACCGTTCATCGTCATCGACACCGACACCGTCGACAGGTCGATGCCGTCGAACAGCTGGCGCATGTCGAGAATGGAATCGATTGCCACGCCGGCCATTCCGACGTCGCCCTGGACGCGGGGATGGTCCGAGTCGTATCCGCGGTGGGTGGCCAGGTCGAAGGCCACCGACAGGCCCTTCTGGCCGGCGGCCAGGTTGCGGCGGTAGAACGCATTCGACTCCGCCGCGGTGGAGAACCCGGCGTACTGGCGGATGGTCCACGGCTGATTGACGTACATCGTGGGGTACGGGCCGCGCAGGAACGGCGGTTCGCCCGGGAAGCTGTTCAGCGGGTATCCGCTCGCCACGACGGCGGCGCGGTCGGCGCCGATGTACACCGGTTTGACGGCGATGTCTTCGGGCGTGTGCCATTCGAGCTGATCGGGCGTGTACCAGTGCGCGGCCGCCGTTGCGGCGACGTGCTCGCGCACGGCGGCCTCGGTGGGCGGCGGCAGCGGCCGGTCGCCGTCCAGCGGGATTTCGGCGAAGTTGCCGATCACAGGTGCGGTTGTGGTCATTGCGGCTACGCTCCCAGTCGAGTGAGCAGGTTCGAAAGGGCTTCGACCGCATTGATTTTCGCGGTCAGGAACTCGTCGGGCCGGTGCTCGGCGTCGCCCAGGGCCTTTTCGGGTCCGGCCAGGTAGACCCGCGCCACCCCGGCGGCCCGCGCCGCCTCGACGATCGCCGCGGCCCCCTCCCCGTAGCGCTTGTCGGTGCCGCAGATAACGGCCGCGCCGGGCGACCCGGCGTCGGCGACGGCCTTTGCGACGCCCGTGGCGTCGACGGTTCCGGGGTTGACGGCTTCGATGCCGCCCGACGCCAGCAGGTTGGCGGCGAAGGTGGCGCGGATGTTGTGCTCGGCCAGCGGACCCAGCGGCAGCAGCAGCACCCGCGGTCGCGCGCCGGTGCGGGCCAGGAACGCATCGGAGCGATCGCGTAGCGCCTCGAACGCGGCGGCATACCGTCGCAGGTTGCCGGCGGCCAGCGGCGAACCTGGCGAATCTTCTTGCGGCAGTGCAGGTTCCGTCAGATTCGGGAACTCGTTGACACCGGTGATTGCGGTGCGCCGATGCGCGATGTCGTCGGCGCGGCGCGCGGCCACTTCGGCGATCTGGCCGGCGACGTAGTCGCGCGCGTCGACGAAACCGCCGTGGGCCTCGATGGCCTGGAAGTGCTCCCAGGCCCGCTCGGCGAGCCGCGCGGTGAGGTCTTCGACGAACCAGGACCCGCCGGCGGGGTCCAGCACCCGGCCGACGTGCGACTCCTCCAGGAGCAGCAACTGGGTGTTGCGGGCGATCCGGCGCGCGAAGCTTCTCGCCGTGCCCGGGAAGCCGCCCGGGATCGCCACGTCGAACGGCAGCACCAGCACGGTGTCGGCGCCGCCGACGCCCGCGCCGAACGCGGCCAGCGTGCAGCGCAGCATGTTCACCCACGGGTCGCGCTGGGTCATCATCGGCAGCGACGTCTCGGCGTGCACGGTGAAGGCGCCGCCGTCCGGGTCGCCGACGACCTCGGCGACCCGCGCCCACAGGCGGCGCACCGCCCGCATCTTGGCGAGCGTGACGAATTGGTCGTCGTCGGCGGCCAGCCGGAAGCTGATCTGCCGCAACGCCTCGCCGATCGGCACGCCCGATTCGGTGAGCCGCCGCAGATAGTCCACCCCGGCGGCCACGGTGCCGGCCAGCTCCCAGGTCGCGTTGGCGCCCAGGTTGTGGAAGGCCGGCCCGTCGACGGTGATCGCACGCACGCCGCGCTCTCGGGCCGCCCGCTTGGCGACCGTGACGACCTCGTCGAGCGCCGGCGCGGGACGGTCACTCAGCGCCGCGGTGAGCGGGTCGCCGCCCAGGTCGATCGACAGGAGTTCGCGCTGATCCCCCTCCACGCGGGCCGCCAGCGCCAACATCGCGTCGGCGGCGGTCGAGTAGTCGGCGCCCGCATCGATGATGACCGGCGCCATGCTCAGGTACACCCCGGCCAGGCTTTCCTCGAGCTGGTCGGCGGTCACGCCGGACTCCCCCACCCGCAGCACCAGCGCGCTCGCCCCGTTGCCCAGCGCCTCCAGCACCGCCGCGTTGACGTCCTTGGCCGCCACCCCGGCGACTCGGTCGGCCGGGAACGCCTCGGCCACCTTCCAGCCGGACTTGACGTCGTGCAGCGCGTCGGCGCCCCGCAGGTACGGCCACTCGCCCGGCAGCGGCGGTTCCGGCAGCTCGTCCAGCGCGGTGTACAGCGCCCGGATGGCGATGCCGTCATAGGTCGGGGTTTCCAGCAGCCGCTCGGGCTGGTCCCCGAGCTCCTCGGGGTCCTTCCGGGTGCTTTTCGATAGCACGCCGGCGACCGCGCTGCGCCAACGCCCGCGAACCTGTTCTAGTTCGGCGAGCTCGGGTACATCAATGGACACCGATTGCTCCCTTTTTCCCAGCAAATGGGGCCTGCGACTTACTAATGAGGCTAGTTGATCGGGCCTGTGGGCAGAAAACCGCGCGGCGCGACGAACGCGGCGGCGCGCCGATGAAACGCCAGCCTCGGGAAACGAGTTATTCACCTGGGCCCCGTAACCTTTACAGGCGTGACGGCTTCCGCCACCTGCAGAATCAACCGGACTCTGCGCGACCTCTCCGGCGCGCTGGGCGCAACCGCGCGTCTCCTGTCGCGGCCCCGGGCAATCGCCACAGTGGTCGGTATCACACTCCTGATCGCCGCCGCGTCATGGCTCCCGCTGCCCACGCCCGTGCAGATGCGCGACTGGGCCGAGTCGGTCGGCCCCTGGTTCCCGCTGGCGTTCCTGGCCGCGCACATCGTGGCGACCGTGGTACCGGTCCCCCGCACGGCCTTCACCCTGGCCGCCGGCCTGCTGTTCGGCCCGCTGCTCGGTGTGGCGCTGGCCGTCGGGGCCAGCACCGCGAGCGCGGTGATCGCGATGCTGCTGGTGCGGGCGGCCGGGTGGCGGTTGAACCGCCTGGTGCGCCACCGGTCGATCGACACGGTCGACGAACGCCTGCGCCAGCGGGGTTGGCTGGCCATCCTGTCGCTGCGGCTGATTCCCGCCGTGCCGTTCTCCGCGATCAACTACGCCGCCGGTGCGTCGACGGTGCGCCTGCTGCCGTACACGCTGGCGACGCTGGGCGGCCTGCTGCCCGGCACCGCCGCCGTGGTGATCCTCGGAGACGCCCTCGCCGGACACCCCAACTCGCTGCTGTACCTCGTCTCACTGTGCACGGCGACGCTGGGTTTGACGGGCTTGATCATCGAGATCCGCCATTTCCGCCGGCACCATCGCCGGGCAGACAGTCCCGTCGACGACGAGCCCTCCCCCCAGCCGGCCACCGTTCGCTGACCAGATCTCGCTAATCGCCACGGCCGCTGGGCCGAAGCTGGCAAGCTGGGGCCTCAGAGACCTACCGGCATCGCGCGCTCAAGGGGGGGTGTTGGCCGGAACCCACGTGCAGTATCCGCTGCCACAACGCTCCAGGATGCATTCCGCGTTGCTGGCGATCGCGGCGTTGTTCTGCGCCATGGCCTTCGTCGCCGCGGTGTCCCAGCTGTCCAGGAACGACGGCGCCCGCTCCCTCGCCCCACCGCCCGCCCTGGCACCGATCGACCTGCCCGCATCGAGCGCTATCGGCCCCGGCGCGGGCATCTTCGTCGAGTACGCCGACGGGTCGGGCGGAATGGGTTGCACCGCGGGATTTTTGGTGCACACCGCCGCCGGCGAGACCGGGGTGCTGACGGCCGGTCACTGCAACCGCCCGGGCGGGCCCGGCAAGGTGACGATGAACCTGGGCGGCGTCCTCCCCTACGCGACGGTCGGCACGTTCAGCCAGACGGTCAACGAGGGTGTGCACAAGGAGCAGCACGACATCGGCCTGGTCCTGCTCAACGGCGAAAGCGTCCCGCAGAGCGCGGCCATCGGGGCCTCCCTGCCGGTCGCGGGCGTCGCCACCAACCTGCAGATCGGCCAGGAACTCTGCAAGTTCGGCATGGGTTCCGGCGAGGCCACCTGCGGCCCGATCACGGAAGTCACCAAGAGCAAGGTCGTGTTCTTGGCGCCCGGCCAATGCGGCGACTCCGGCGGGCCGGTCTACCTCAACGACGGCGACGGCACCGTGCGCGCCGTCGGCATCCTCATCCGCGGGGGTGTCCCCGACCCGCCGAAGCCGGGATGTTCGGCCCCGGCGAGGTTCTCGGTGGCCGAGCTCGTCCAGCCCTGGCTGGACAAGTGGCGGCTGACCACCGTGACCGCGGTGTCGTCCGCGGCCGGCTGAAAGTTCGCCCGCCGCAAGGATCTTCAGGCTGGCTTCAGGCTCGCTTCCTAACGTCGCGGACGTCGCGGTGCGCGGGACGCTATTGCGCACCCGACGGGGATCGATCGCCGACAGAAAGGGAGAGATGGGCCCAGTGAAGATCAAACAACTCATCGCCGGTTCGCTACTGGCGGGCGCCCTTGGGGCGACCGCGGCCGGCTTCGGCGCCGCGGTGGCCAGCGCGGATCCGCCCCCGCCCCCGCCGCCGGGACAACCCTGGGGGCCGGGACCGGGTGGGCCCGGTGGACCACCGCCGCCGCCCGGACCACCGGGCGGACCGCCGCCGCCGGGGGCTCCGGGTGGTGGACCCTTCCGCCCGCCACCGCCGGGGCTCTAGTGCCGGGCGTGCGCTAGCGGCACCGAGCGGTGGCCGCCTCGACCTGGGGTGGTCACCGCTCGGCGCTCGGGTCGACGGCAGCGACGACCGGCAGGGTGAGGCGGAACTCGGCACCGCCGTCGCGCGGCACGCACACCAGCTCTCCGCCGTGGGCTCGGGCCAGCGCCCGGGCGATCGGCAGCCCGAGCCCTGCGCCGCCGTGATCTCGGGCGCGGCCGGCGTCCAGGCGCACCAGGCGCTCGAAGATCCGCTCGCGCTCCTCGTCGGGAATCCCTGGGCCGCTGTCGGTGACAGTCACCGCGGCGGCGCCGTCGTCGCGCCGGACGTCGATCGTGATGGCGCCTCCGGCCGGTGTGTAGCGGCGTGCGTTGTCGAGCAGATTGGACAGGATCTGCGCGAGCCGGGTGGGGTCCGCGTTGACGGCGAGGTCGGCCACGCCGGTGCGGCTGATCGCGAGTTGCGGCGCGAGCATCGCGGCCCGGTCGGCTTCGGCGTCCGCGATCGCGGCCAGGTCGACCTCGCGGGTGTCCAACGGCAGGCCCGCGTCGATGCGGCTCAGATCGAGCATGTCCGAGACGAGCCGGCCGGCGCGGCGGGCGTCGGACAGCAACAGGCTGGCCCGGCGGTACTGACCCTGCGCCGTGTCGTCGCCCTGATCCGCGGCGGAGGCGTTGTTGACGAGCTGTTCGGCGGCGACCTGAATCCCGGCGATCGGGGTCCGCAACTCGTGGGCGGCGTCGACGAGGAAGCGCCGGGTCGCGGTCTCGGCCCGCTGGGCGGTGTCCGCGGCCCGCTGGGCCCGGTTTTCGGAAGCCTCCAACGCGTCCAGCATCCCGTCGAAAGCGGTTGCGGCGCGCCCCAATTCGGTGTCGGCCCGGTCCGGGCGCAGCCGTCGCCCGCGGTCGCCGGTCCTGATGTCGTTCGCCAGCGCCGTCAGCCGGTCCAACGGGCGCAACGCCACCCGGCTGACCGCCACCAACAACAGCGCCGCGGTCAGGAGCGTCACCACGCCGGCCCCGATCATCAGCAGGCGCAGCTGGTGCGTCACCTGGGTGGTTTGCGTCGTGTCGGCGACCAGGATCACCCGGGAGCCATCCGGCAGCGGGCGCACGACGGCCGTCGCGGTGGCATCCGGCGGGGGCGGCGGGGGCGGCGGCGGCGGCCAGGGTGCAATGCCGGGCGGCGGCAAGTTCGGGCCGGGCGCGAACGGCGGTGGCGGAGCGAACGGCGGCGGGGGCGGAAAGGGCGGCGGGACAACGGGACCCGCGACGGTATCGGGGCTGATGCCGCGGTCGCCGTACGTTGCGCCGTCGGCGGTGACCAGCAGTGCCCGTACGCCGCCGCCGTTGAGTTCGGCGGCCAGCAGGTCGGGTGACGTGTGTGCGACGTCCAGTGCCTCGGCCCGGGATGCCGCGGCGAGGAGCCGGTCGTGCAGGTTTCTGCGGGCGAGGACGCCCAGGCTGAGGTCGACGGTCACGCCGAGCACCACCAGCAGCAGGGCGAGCAACGCCACCACCACCAGCGTCACCCGGCGCTGCAGGGACGGGGTCCGAGTCGTGGACGCGGCCGTCATGATCGCCGCGGCTGCAACCGGTAGCCGATGCCGCGCACGGTGTGCAGGATCCGCGGCCCGTGGGCTTCGAGCTTGCGCCGCAATCCACTGATATGCACCTGCACCAGGTTCGGATCGTAGGCGTCGTACCCCCAGACCCCGTTCAGGATCTGGCCGGCGCTGACGATGCGGCCGCGCTGTTCCACCAGGAAGGCCAACAGCCGCAGTTCGGTTGCGGTCAGGTCGAGGCGGCTACCACCGCGCGCGGCCACGCCCGCGTCGGCGTCCAGCATCAGATCCCCGACCTGGACAACCTGCGGCAGCCGTCCGCGCCGGCGCAACACCGCCCCGACGCGCGACACCAGTTCGGCCAGCTCGAACGGTTTGATCACGTAATCGTCGGCCCCACCGTCCAACCCGCGCAGCCGATCCTGCAGGCCGTCCCGCGCCGTGATCAAGACGATCCCCACGTCGCCCCAGCCGCGGATGACGTCGATCAGGTCGAATCCATCGCGTCCCGGCAGCATGACGTCGAGCACCACCAGGTCCGGCCGCAGCCCGTCGAGCACCTCCTCCAAACCGTCACCGTCACAACGACCCGCGGTGTGATAGCCGATGTCGGTCAGCGCTTCGCTGACCATCTCCCGGATCGTCTCCGAGTCCTCGACCACCAGAATCCGCGGCGTGCCGACGCTGAAGTGGCCGGCGGCCGGGCGCGGGCAGTTCGTCATGACTCCATTGTGGGCGCCGGT
>NZ_LZJJ01000166.1:0-8062 GCF_001667625.1 Mycobacterium sp. E1715 | reverse complement strand
TGGCCGGGCACCCAGCTGATCAGCCAGACGTCCAGCTCCTCGTCACCGTGGATGCGGGTGAACCAGCGCCGCGTCTCCGGTATCCCGCCCGGGGGCAGCAGGTGGTCGCAACGCCCGCTCAGCACGTCGTCGGCGGCCTGGTCGGTGGCGTGCATGAGGTCGGGCACCCGCAGGCGGGTCGGTCCCGACGATGGGGACGAGACGTGGCGCGGGCGCAACGCAGCCGGGGCGGCGAGGGGCACAGACATCGGGGAGCTCCAGAGAAAACGGATCGGACGGGCGGCGGCGTGTTACGGCCGACAACACTCGCAAAATCCGAAGCGCTCCATCACGGCCGCCAGTGTTGCATAGATTGGGAGGGTGCGCCGGTGCGCTCGTCGACCCCTGCTGTGCGGCACGCTCGCCGTGGCGGCCGGTTTGTTGGCCGTAACGGGATGCTCCGCTGACCACCCCAGCGGCAGGCCCGCGTCCTCGTCGACGCGTCCGGCCGGCATTCCCAGTGGCCCCGGGGCGGCGCCCCCGGGCGCCGTCGGGCTGTCGCCGGGGGGCGTGACGACCAGGGTCGACGTGCCCGCGGATTCGACCGAGGAAGAGTATTACCAGGCGTGTCACGCCGCGAAAGTGTGGATGGATGCCCAGCCCAGGACCGGTCAGTCGCTGTTCGAGCCCTACTTGGCGATGCTGCAGGCCGCGCCGTCGGGCACCCCGGGCAGCTGGAACGCCCGGTGGGCGGACCTGACGCCGGCCCGGCAGGCGGCCGTGCTCACCGCCGCGCGCGCAGCCGCCAACGACGAATGCGGCTAGCGCTTTTTCAACCCCCGGGCAATTGAATTCACGGCTAGAAAAAACTGCCGACCCGGCCGGTGCGGCCGGGCGCCGCCGCGCAAAATGAAGGGATGCCGGACGAACCCGCCGCAGCGGTTGCGCGCCGATCGTCACCGACCCGGGTGGCGTTGGCGCTGGGCAGTGGCGGGGCGCGCGGCTACGCCCACATCGGGGTGATCGAGGCGCTGCGCGCCCGCGAGTACGAGATCGTGGGGATCGCGGGCTCGTCGATGGGCGCGCTGGTCGGCGGCCTCGAGGCGGCCGGGCGCCGCGACGAGTTCGCCGACTGGGCGAAGTCCCTCACGCAGCGCACCATCCTGCGGCTGCTGGACTTCTCGATCAGCGCGGCGGGGGTGATGCGCGCCGAGAAGATCCTCGACGCGGTGCGTGACATCCTCGGCCCGGTCGCCATCGAGCAGCTGCCCATCCCCTTCACCGCGGTGGCCACCGACCTGGTGGCCGGCAAGTCGGTGTGGTTTCAGCGCGGGCCGGTCGACACCGCGATCCGCGCCTCCATCGCCATCCCCGGCGTGATCGCCCCGCACGAGGTCGACGGGCGTCTGCTGGCCGACGGGGGCATCCTGGACCCGCTGCCGATGGCGCCGCTTTCGGCGGTCAACGCCGACGTGACCATCGCGGTGAGCCTGTCCGGCAGCGAGGCGATCGCCAACCGCGACGCGGAGTCGGGAGTCACCGCCGAATGGCTGAACCGCATGGTGCGCAGCACCTCGGCGCTGCTCGACACCACGGCCGCCCGCTCGCTGCTCGACCGGCCGACCGCGCGGGCCGTTCTCGGCAGGTTCGGCGGGTCCACCGCCGACGCGGAAAGCTGGCCGGACGACCCGGACGTCGAGGAGAACGCGGCCGAGTACGAGGTGGCCGGTGAATTGGCCGGCGCCGCACCGGATATCCCGAAACTGGGCAGCTTCGAGGTGATGAACCGCACGATCGACATCGCCCAGGCCGCGCTGGCGCGCCATACGCTGGCCGTCTACCCGCCCGACTTGCTGATCGAAGTTCCGCGCTCGATCTGCCGGGGCCTGGAGTTCCACCGGGCGGCGGAGGTGATCGCCGTCGGGCGTGCGCTGGCGGATGAGGCGTTGGACGCCTTCGAAAACGACCGCGCCGCGCCGCCCCCGATCGAGGACTGAAACCGCTCTGCCGCAACGGGTTAGGCCCCGAGGAAGCGCGCGACGGCTTCGGCTTCGCGGCGGCCCTGCTCGCGGCCGGCCAGCGCCGACGCGACGCGGCAGGCGGGATCCAACGGATTGGGCCCAAACGCCGCCAGCGAGCCGGAGTCGGCGAACACCGCGACCGTCGCGCCGCTGAAGGCGGAGATCTCCGCGGCCGGGCCGGCGCCGAACGGCGACGGCGTGTCCGCACCCGAGGGCACCAGCACCACCGCCGCGCCGCAATCGGCGGCCACACCGAGGTTGACCGAGCTGGCCACCCCGCCGTCCATGTAGCGCCGGCCGGCGATCGCCACCGGCGGCCAGGCCCCGGGCACCGCGCAACTGGCCGCGACCGCGTCGACGAGGTCGACGCCGGACTCGCGATCGAAAACGGCCAATTCGCCGGTGTCAACGTCGATTGCGGTGATCCGCAGCGCCCGGTCGGGCCAGTCGTGGGATGGCAAGCGCTGCGCGATGACCCGCCGGCGCACCGGCGGTGCAACGGTTTCGGTCGCGAGTGCCACGGCGCCGATCCGCTGCATCTGCTGCCGGGTCCGGTCCGACGGGTCGGAATAGGGCTCGGCCAAGGCGCTGAGGAACATTTTGGTGATCGTTTCGACGTCGACCCCGGAATCGATCTCGGCGGACACCTCGGCGACCTGCCGGTCGAACAGCTCATCGAGCGGGGCGCCACTCCCGATTTGCGCGGCGACCGTCGACCCCGCGGAGGTGCCCACCAGAACGTCGGAATCCAGTAGCAGCCCGGCCGCAGCCGGTGACTCGTCGGCGATACCGCGCAAAATGCCTGTCTCCCAGGCGATTCCCGCTATCCCCCCACCGGCCAGGACTAGGGCTCGTCTGGTTGTCACGCCCACCCACTCTGCCAGGCCGCCGTCGGCTAGCGCGGGGCGCCCGGCAACGCGTGTTGCGCCTCCTGGACCGGTGCGCTCAGCTCCGCCCGGCGCAGCAGGTGTGCGGGCGGGCTGGGCAGGATCAGCCGGCGGTCGACGCGCAGCGTGGCGTCCACGTGGACCAGCTCGCCCGGCTCGAGCAGGCGCCAGCGGGGGTCGTCATCCATGCGTTCGGTGGCGAACACCACCGACGATCGGGTGCACAGATGTTCCGAGCGCGCATGAATGCGGCTGGTGCGCATGTCGAATGCCGGGGCCTGGATGGCGGCATCGTCGGAGCGGTCCAGGATGTAGAGCTCGTGCGTGTCGGGGTAGCGCAGCGCCCACATGTCGGTGGCCGTGCTCAGCAGCACGTTCACCGCATAGATCGGCGCGTTGGCCGCGAGCCACCTCATGGCATCGGTCAGGCCCGCGGTGACGTCGCCGTCGAGCGCTCGGATTGAGGCGGTGATCAATGCGAATACCCGCTCGGAGTCGGTGTCGCCGAGAACCAGATCCCCGGTGCCGACCTCGCGCAGCCGGTCGTCGAGAACGTCGAGCCCCTCGACCACGCCGTTGTGCGCGAAGATCCGGCCGTCCTGCAGGAACGGGTGGGTGTTGCGGACGTCGAGGGAACCGGTCGTCGCGTAACGCACGTGCGCGATGAACGTGGTGCCGGTCAGGTCATGGGCCTCGGTAGCGAACGCCGCGTCCTCCCAGGCCGCCATGGGCTGCTTGTCCAGCTGCGGCCGGCCGCGCTCGTCGAAGACGCCCACGCCCGTGCCGTCCGGGTTTCTCCTGCTCTGTTCGGCGAGGCTGTCGGGGGCGTCCAACAACCAGAACGTCGCGGTGCAAACGTCCGTCCCGGCGTGGAGCCCGAATAGTCGGCACATGTTCTCGACGGTACCGAGCGCCAGCCGGCGGGCTCAGTCGCGGGCCTCGACCACCCAATAGCCGTGCTCGGCGTAGCGCGCGCGGATCGCCTTCTTGTCGTACTTGCCCACACTGGTGCGCGGAATCTCCTCGACGAACGCCCACCTCTCGGGCAGCCACCAACGAGCCACCTTCTCCGCGAGGAACTTTCGCAGGTCCTCGGCGCTGACCGTCGCGCCTTCCTTGGCCACCACGACCGCCAGCGGCCGTTCCTGCCAACGCTCGTCGGGCACGCCGACCACCGCTGCCTCCACCACATGCGGGTGCCCGATCAAGCTGTTCTCCAGCTCGACCGAGGAGATCCACTCGCCGCCGGACTTGATGACGTCCTTGGCCCGGTCGGTCAGGGTGACGAAACCGCGCTCGTCGATCCGCCCCACGTCACCCGTGCGCAACCAACCGGAATCGAACTTCGAGTCGTCGGCCGTCAGGTAGTAGGAGCCGGCGATCCACGGGCCGCGGACTTCCACCTCGCCCACGGCCTCGCCGTCGTTGGGCAGCACCTGGCCGTCGTCGTCGACGATCCGCATCTCGACCCCGCAGACCGGTTGCCCCTGGGTGGCGCGGTACGTCCAGTGCTGATCCTCGGGGGTGCCCGGCGGCGGCCATGCCATGGTGGCCATCGGCGAGGTTTCCGTCATGCCCCACAGCTGCCGGATCTGCACGCCGTGCTTCTCCTCGAACGTGCGCATCAACGACAGCGGAACGGCCGATCCCCCACAGACCACCAACCGCAGCGACGACATGTCGTGGTCCGGTTCGTCCTCCAGGCGATGCAACACGTCGTTCCAGATGGTGGGCACCGCACCGGCGACGGTCGGTCGCTCGTGTTCCACCATGCCGATCAGCGACCGCGCGTCCAGATGGCAGTCGGGCAACACCAGGTCGGCGCCGGCCATCAGCGCCGCATAAGGCAGGCCCCACGCGTTGGCGTGGAACATCGGCACGATCGGCAGCACGCTGTCGACCGAACCCACGCCGATGCCGTTGGTGCTGCAGGCCGCCATGGTGTGCAGGTAGCTCGAACGATGGCTGTACACCACGCCTTTGGGGTTGCCGGTGGTGCCGCTGGTGTAGCACATGGCGGCCGCGGACTGCTCGTCGATGTCGGGCCAGTCGAACTCGGTGGACTCGCCAGCGAGCACGTCGGCGTACCGCAGCACGGTCTTGCCCGAACCCTCGAACGGCGCGGTGTCACCCTCCCCGACGACGATCGCGGTGTGCACGGTCTTGAGGTCGCCCAGCACCGGCGCGAGCAGCTTGGCCAGCGACGCGTCGACCAGCACCACCTGGTCTTCGGCCTCGTTGGCGACGTAGACGATCTGCTCGGCGAAGAGGCGGATGTTGAGGGTGTGCAGCACGGCGCCCATCGACGGCACCGCCAGGTAGGTCGCCAGGTGTTCGGCGTTGTTCCACATGAACGTCGCCACCCGTTGATCCCCGGTGACGCCGAGGCGGCGCAGTCCGTTCGCCAGCCGCGCGGCGTCCCGGCCCAGTTCCCGGTAGCTGGTTCGCCGGTAGCCGTCGCCGGTGGCGGTGGCAACCGTGCGAGCGCCGTGCACGCCGCAGCCGTGCCGCATGATCGCGGTGATCGTCAACGGAAAGTCCTGCATGGTGCTGTCCATTGAGGTACCGCCCTTGGATCTCGGCGCAGCGGCGCCCGATGTCAACCCTCGGGATGCGGGGTGGCCGGGTGCCGCGCCGGAGGCGAGGGGCCGCCGGCAGCCTCCACCCTAAGCCCGAGTTCGGCGCCGGCGTCGGCAATCACCCTAAGCCAGTACAGGTTCCCGCTGCGCCGGCGCGAGCAGCCCGGTGGTCGACTCGTCGGCCGGCCCCGCGGCGATCGGCGCCACGGTGACCGCGCCGGAGTAGTCGCCGATGTAGAGGTACCTGCCATCCGGGCTTTCCACCACGCAGGACGGGTCCTTGACCGCCGTGATCTCACCGATGACGTCGTGGGTGCGCGTGCAGACCACCGCGACATGGTCGTCGCCGACCAGATAGGCACGGCGGCCGTCGCGGCTGAGCGCGAGGCGGGTCAGCGGACCGGCGACCTCGCTGAGCTTGCGCGTGCCGGTGATCTTGCGGGTGCGGATGTCGATGACATCGAGCACCGCGCCCACAATGGGGCCGCAGCTGGCTACGTAGGCCGTACCGCCGGCGTCGCTCAGTGCGACGTCGCGGATGGGTAACCCGAGCTCGTAGGCGCCGGCGATGTGCAAGCGCCGAGTGTCGACTTCGACCAGTTGGCCGCCCGACGGGCCGTTGGTGGCGGCGTAGAGGTGACGCCCGTCCGGGGCGATGCGGACACAGTCCACGGTGGTCCCCGGTGCGGTGGCGAGGTCGATCACCTCGAAGTCGTCGGTGGTGGTGTCCAGGACCGTGACGTCGGCTCCGCAGACGCCGTTCCGGCCGGCGTAGACGAACCTGCCGTCGGCACTCACGGCAAGGTCGCTCACGGTGTTGGCCAGCGGATGCGTCGCCACCCACGCGTTGGTGACCAGGTCGACGACGTCGACGGAGTCGTACGCCGTGGTGGCCGTGCTGACATAGGCGCGCGGGTTGGTCCCACCGCTGAGGGCGATCGTGGAGGGCTCGCCGAGGCCGGTGACGGTCTGCACCACCCGGCGCGCATCGGTGTCGACGATCGAAACCGATGCGCGGGCGTGGTTGGCGACTATCAGCCGGCTGCCGTCGGGGCTTACGCAGGCATCGCTGATCGGACCGTATCGCACCGGAATCCGGACCACCGAGCCCTCGTCGAATCGGAAATTTGGCTCTTCTCGGTCGTCCGGGAAGGCCTTGCGGCCGTTCACACCGCTCACGTTGCACCGCCTTTGCTGGTCGTCGGCGCGGAGGCAAAATCGTCGGAAATTGCGCGACAATTAGGTCTCCGGATCCAGGAGGATCTCAGCACCGAAAGGCACTGACCCGACTGGTTTTTCGATCTTACCGGCCAAAATTCGCGTCGAGAGCGCCAAATTCCCCCGACGTTAGTTACGTCACTCCCCGCGCTCAGGTTCTGCTCAGGCTCGCAATAACGCTGTACCGCAGTCGCTTACCCTCAGCGAAAGAGACGCAAACGCGCATCCGGCGGATTTCGCTTTAGCCGCTAACGCCCCCGGTCAGCGCCCCAGCATTGTCCAAGTTAAGAAATTCTCAGGCTCAATCCCGCGAAGAGGGAAAGATCACACCTTATCGACTAGCTGAATTGGGTTCTTGGCCGGGGCAAGGCGGCACCGTCGACGACGATATCGAGCTTTTCGTTGTAAAAGGCCACCAGACCGGCGATCTGGCCGACCGCGGGCAACGGGTAGTGATAGGTCCAGGCCAGGTCCGGATGCAGCGCACCGCCGGAGCGCACCGACCAGTATCCCGACGTCACCCCTTTGTACGGACACAGCGTCTGTGTCGCGCTGGATTCCAGATGCTCAAAAGAGATATCGGTGGGGTCGATGTAATACCTTGTCGGTAAACCGGTTTCAAAGAGCAGGACGGGAGACCTGGTGTCGGCCAGCACAATTCCATCCAGCTCGACACGGACATGCCGATGCGACCGCAGCGCGTCCACGCGCGAATAGGGGTTCCGCGGGTGGCCGTAGATCGGCTCGTCTTCCTCGAACCAGCGCAACGAATTCCATTCGAATCGCACGGTCCCGGCCACCGGGCCGTCGCCGTCGGCGTCGAACACCCGCGCGGCGGACGGATGAGTGTGACCGGAGCCCTCCAGGGAGTACAGCCGCGATGCGCCGAATTGCACCTTCTGCGAATGGTTCTCGTCACGCAGGAACTCCGGGCGGACATCGGCCAGCGGTATGTAGTACTGCGGGTAGTACGGAACCTCCCACACGTAGAGCGCCGCGGTGGTGTCGAAGACCAACGCGTCTGAAAGATAGCCCCGCACCCGGCGCGGTGCAGGCTCGACCCTGCCGCGCGCGACGGCCATTTCGGGGTAATCACGCTCGACGGTCATGTCTGATCCTTGGCGGCCAGCCCGGCCGGCGCGTGGGCGATCGCCCTACGGATGGCATCGGCGAGCGCCAGGGCGCTCTCCTCGGTGAGCTCCAGCGCCACCCGCGCCGACGGCCCGAGCTCCGGATTGATCACGTCGATGTTGACCGTGTGGCCGTAGGGGGCGTGCACGGGGTGATCGACATACACCGTCGCGCGGCTGGCGCCGAACCACCCCGTGGCGCCCTTGCCGCTGCCGTCGATTCCGACGTGTTCGGTGAGATAGGTGCA
>NZ_LZJJ01000165.1:0-2589 GCF_001667625.1 Mycobacterium sp. E1715 | reverse complement strand
CGCAGGTGCGGGTGGGCGGCATCCTGGCGTCGGTCAACCGGCGGGTCAACAAGAACGGAATGCCCTGGGCGTCGGCGCAATTGGAAGACCTCACCGGTGGCATCGAGGTGATGTTCTTCCCGCACGCATATTCCGCCTATGGCGCCGACATCGCCGACGACGCGGTGGTGCTGATCAACGCCAAGGTGGCCATCCGCGACGACCGCATCAGCCTGATCGCCAACGAGCTTGTGGTGCCGGACTTCTCCAATGCCCAGCCGAACCGGCCGATCGCGGTCAGCCTGCCGACCCGGCAGTGCACCATCGACAAGGTCAGCGCCCTCAAGCAGGTGCTGGCGCGCCACCCCGGGACCGCCCAGGTGCACCTGCGGCTCATCAGCGGGGACCGGATCACCACCCTGGAGCTGGACCCGTCGCTGCGGGTGACGCCCTCGCCGGCGCTGATGGGCGACCTAAAGGAGCTGCTCGGCCCGGGATGCCTGGGCGGCTAGCCGGGCGCCGCCGAGTGCGAATGTGGTTTCACACTCGCGGCCGAACGTGAAAGTAACCGCACACTCGCGGGCTCGCCGTCCCTTTCGTCAGGCGTCGCCGGCCTGCAGCCGCGCACGGACCGCTTCCATGCGTTGAGCCAGCGCCGCCTCGTCGATGACGTTGCGGGCAACCAGGGAGTGCGCCAGCGCGACCAGCTGGCTCTCCGGATACGGCAGGGCCACGTACACCTCCTCGCCGAGGCGATCCTCGTCGGTCCGGCGCATCAAGAGCTCCAGCGCTGTGCCCTGCCGGTCGAGCGCCTCGCACATCCCGTCGAGGCTGGACTTCCAGGGCGGCACCGGGTTGCTCACGCCATATTTCTCCGCCATCCGTGCCCACACCTGATCGCGTTCGGCGACCTGCTCCAGCGTCGGCACCCGGACGGCGGTGACGTCGATCTCCGCAGACATCGGCGGGCCCTCAGTAGTTCTCGGCGGGGCGGACGGCCGGATGCACGGGGCGGTCGATATTCGAGGTCACGCCGGGCCTGGGCAGGGCGACGCCGATCATGCAGTCGCGCGTCACGATTTCGGCGAGTTGCTCCTCGCTCCACCCATCGGTGCCTGCCGGCCGGAGCGGCAGGACGAGGAACCGGTGTTTGGAGTTCGAGTCTTCGACCCGGATCTCGACGTCCTCCGGCAGGTACAGGCCGAACTCGGCCAGGACTTGGCGGGGCCATCGCACGATGCGGCGCCGGTAGTTAGGCGTCCGGTACCACTCGGGTGAGTTCCCCAGCAGCGGGCGTGGGTAGCAGGAGCACAGCGTGCACACGATCACGTGGTGCAGCGTCTCGGTGTCCTCGAGTATGTGCAGTGCGGTGAAGTCGCTGGGTGTGCCGAAGCCGGTCGGATGGAGCCAGTCGATGCCGACCTCGCGGCTGGCGGCGACGCCGTCTTGCAGGGCCAGCCGTTTGAAGTCGGGGTCCACCCACGCCTTCGCGACGAGCCGGGCGCCCGGCGCAGGGCCCATCTGCTCGACGAACTCGGTGTAGCGCCGATGATCCTCGGCGGTGAACAAGCCCTTCTCGATTGCCAGCTCGCGCAGGGCGATTTCCAGCACTTCGAAGTCGGTGACCTCTTCGACCATCGGTGCCGCGTGGCGCTCGGGTTCGTGGGCCGCGTCGGTGTGCTCTGTCATCTCGCCATCCTGGTTGGTGAATCGGCTAAGAAGCCGGCTGCAGCCACCGCTCGGATATCTCCGCTTGCAGCGTGTCGTTCGGCGGGCCCGCATAGGGGTCCCAGAGGTCGGCCATCTTGAAGCGAACGATGTAGAACCACTCCGGCCGCTGATCTTCGCGGTCGAACGCCTCGTCCTCGGGGGCCGGGCTCTCGTACGACACCCGGACGACCGTGCCCGGCTTGCCCCGCAGGTATTCCTGGGTGCGGGTGTAGAAGATGGTGGGCAGATCCCGCACCACCACCGGGTCGCCGACCGCGAACCGTGCGTCACCGGCGAGGCCGTCGAAGCACTGCGGATCGCCCTTGCCGACGGCCTCGACGTGATGGCGGTTCCTGGGCACCGCGGCCGCGTCGCCGACAGTGTGAGGCGCCGGCTCCAGCGGCGTCGCACCGGCCGCCGCGCGCCCACGTACTTCGGCCGCTCGTTCGATCAACTCACCGAGGGTGATGTGGCGTTTGTCGATGAGGCACCGGGCAATCGCCAAAACCCAACGGCCGTAGTAGGGGAAACCCTGATAAAGCATCCTCCCGACATCGACGTTGCCGAGCCGTCTGCGCTCCTCCGATGTCCAGATGCCCCGCCAGCCGAGCACCTCACACGTGACAAACGTGTTGAGTTCCCACTGCTCTTCCTCCTTCTCCTCGAAGACCGCCGGAGCGTCCGGCTCGCCGCCGACGTCGTGGGGCGTCTTCATGAAGGCGCGGAAGCGATCGTGAGTTATCTCGTCCGGGTAGGCCCAGTCCTGCAACCGGTGAAGGGCGACGCGCAGTTGGCTGACCAAGTCGCCCATAACAGAATTCGCCACGATCGCTACCTCAAAGTAGAAGCGAGAGTGCATAACCCGAAGACCACCGTAACATCGCGGGGGTCATCCGAGTG
>NZ_LZJJ01000164.1:0-11922 GCF_001667625.1 Mycobacterium sp. E1715 | reverse complement strand
GTGATCACCGGTTACGGCACCATCGACGGCCGCGACGTGTGCATCTTCAGCCAGGACGCCACGGTGTTCGGCGGCAGCCTGGGCGAGGTGTACGGCGAGAAGATCGTCAAGGTGCAGGAGCTGGCGATCAAGACCGGCCGCCCGCTGATCGGCATCAACGACGGGGCCGGCGCCCGCATCCAGGAGGGCGTCGTCTCGCTCGGCCTGTACAGCAAGATCTTCCGGAACAACATCCTGGCCTCCGGCGTGATCCCGCAGATCTCGCTGATCATGGGCGCGGCCGCCGGCGGGCACGTCTACTCCCCCGCCCTGACCGACTTCGTGGTGATGGTCGACCAGACCAGCCAGATGTTCATCACCGGGCCGGACGTCATCAAGACCGTCACCGGCGAGGACGTCACGATGGAGGAACTCGGCGGGGCGCATACCCACATGGCCAAGTCGGGCACCCTGCACTACGTCGCCTCCGGCGAGCAGGACGCCTTCGACTGGGTGCGGGACCTGCTGAGCTACCTGCCGCCGAACAACGCCACCGACGCACCGCGCTACGCCGAGCCCATCCCGGAGGGCGCGATCGAGGACAACCTCACCGAGGAGGACCTCGAGCTGGACACGCTGATCCCGGACTCGGCCAACCAGCCCTACGACATGCACGAGGTGATCACCCGCATCCTCGACGACGACGAGTTCCTGGAGATCCAGAACGGCTACGCCACCAACATCGTCGTCGGGTTCGGCCGCATCGAGGGCCGGCCGGTCGGCATCGTGGCCAACCAGCCCACCCAGTTCGCCGGCTGCCTGGACATCAACGCCTCGGAGAAGGCGGCGCGGTTCGTGCGCACCTGCGACTGCTTCAACATCCCGATCATCATGCTGGTGGACGTCCCGGGTTTCCTGCCGGGAACCGGCCAGGAATACAACGGCATCATCCGGCGCGGCGCCAAGCTGCTGTTCGCCTACGGCGAGGCCACCGTTCCGAAGATCACCGTCATCACCCGCAAGGCCTACGGCGGCGCGTACTGCGTCATGGGCTCCAAGGACATGGGCTGCGACGTCAACATCGCCTGGCCGACCGCGCAGATCGCGGTGATGGGCGCCTCCGGGGCCGTCGGCTTCGTCTACCGCAAGCAGCTGGCCGAGGCGGCCAAGGAGGGCAAGGACGTCGACGTCCTGCGGCTGGAGCTGCAGCAGGAGTACGAGGACACCCTGGTCAATCCGTACGTCGCCGCCGAGCGGGGATACGTCGACGCGGTCATCCCGCCGTCGCACACGCGCGGCTACATCGGCACCGCGCTGCGGCTGCTGGAACGCAAGATCGCGCACCTGCCGCCCAAGAAGCACGGGAACATCCCGCTGTGAGCGACGAGATGAGCGACGAAAACGGTTCCGAGACAACCGAAACCACGCACGGGCCGCACGAGCCGCACATCCAGGTCCTCAAGGGTCAACCGACCGACGCGGAGCTGGCCGCGCTGGTCACCGCGCTCGGCGTCGTGGGCGGCCCCGCCCCCGAGCCCGGCGAGCCCGAGCGCACGCGCTGGGGCCTGCCGGTGGACCGGCTGCGGTTCGCGATGTCCAACTACCAGCGGCTCACCTTCCAGCAGATGACACACATGAAGCATTGACCCGCCTGGTCCTCGGTTCGGCCTCGTCGGGCCGCCGCAAGGTGCTGCGCCAGGCCGGCATCGATCCGCTGGTCGTGGTCTCCGGGGTGGACGAGGACGCCCTCCTCGCCGCCCTGGGACCCGACGCCGGCCCGGCCGAGGTGGTGTGCGCGCTGGCGGCGGCCAAGGCCGAACAGGTGGCGGGCGCGCTGGACGGCGACGTCGCCGCCGATTGCGTTGTCCTCGGCTGTGATTCGATGCTGGACCTCGACGGAGAGCTGTGCGGCAAGCCCGGCTCGGCCGACGCCGCGACGGCCCAGTGGCGCCGCATGGCCGGCCGCTCCGGCCTGCTGCATACCGGGCACTGCCTGCTGCGCCTGAGCGGCGGCGCGATCACCCATCGTGAAGTGGAATCCGCTTGCACCACAGTGCATTTCGCCGCCCCTACGGATACGGACCTGCGGGCCTACGTCGCCGCAGGCGAGCCCCTGCAGGTGGCCGGCGGGTTCACCCTCGACGGGCTGGGCGGCTGGTTCGTCGACGGCATCGAGGGCGACCCTTCGAACGTGATCGGCGTGAGCCTGCCGCTGCTGCGGTCGTTGCTGGCCCGCGTCGGGCTCTCGGTGGCGCAGCTGTGGACGGTGAGCAACGGAAGCCGCGAGACATAAACCACGGCGGCCCTCGCCGGCGTGTCGTCGCAGACGTCATGTGTCGCGACAGCCAATGGCGCTCGGGGCCCTTGCGGCGCTGACGGTAGGCTCGGGTTGTGGCATTACCCCCGGATCCAAGCCCGACCCTGACGGACTACGCCCACCCCGAACGGCTGGTCACCGCCGACTGGCTGTCGGCCAACATGGGCACCCCCGGCCTGGTGATCGTCGAATCCGACGAGGACGTCTTGCTCTACGACGTCGGCCATATCCCCGGCGCGGTCAAGATCGACTGGCACACCGACCTCAACGACCCGACCGTCCGCGACTACATCAACGGCGAGCAGTTCGCCGAATTGATGGACCGCAAAGGGATCTCGCGCGACGACACCGTGGTGATCTACGGCGACAAGAGCAACTGGTGGGCCGCGTACGCGCTGTGGGTCTTCACGCTGTTCGGCCATTCCGACGTGCGCCTGCTCAACGGCGGGCGCGACCTGTGGCTGGCCGAGCGCCGGGAGACCACCCTGGACGTGCCGACCAAGACCTCTTCCGGCTATCCCGTCGTCACGCGCAACGACGCGCCAATCCGGGCGTACAAGGACGACGTGCTGGCCATTCTGGGCGGCCAGCCCCTGATCGACGTGCGCTCGCCGGACGAGTACACCGGCAAGCGCACCCACATGCCCGAATACCCCGAGGAGGGCGTGCTGCGCGGCGGCCACATCCCCACCGCCCGGTCCATCCCCTGGGCGAAGGCCGTCGATGAGAGCGGCCGATTCCGCAGCCGCGAGGAGCTCGAGGAGATCTACGGCTTCATCGAGCCCGACGACAAGACGGTCGTCTACTGCCGCATCGGCGAGCGGTCCAGCCACACCTGGTTCGTGCTCACGTACCTGCTGGGCAAGCCCGGCGTGCGCAACTACGACGGATCGTGGACGGAGTGGGGCAACACCGTGCGCACGCCGATCGTCGCCGGCGAAGAGCCGGGGGCCGTTCCGGTCCGATGAGCCTGCCCGCGCCCCTGGCCGAGGTGGTGTCCGACTTCGCAGAAGTCGAGGGCCAGGACAAGCTGGCGCTGCTGCTCGAATTCGCCAACGACCTGCCACCCCTGCCGCCCGAACTCGAGGAGCGGGCCATGGAGCCCGTCCCCGAGTGTCAGACCCCGCTGTTCCTGCACGTCGATGCGAGCGACCGGGACCGGGTGCGGTTGCACTTCAGCGCCCCCGCCGAGGCGCCCACCACGCGCGGGTTCGCGTCGATCCTCGCGGCCGGACTCGACGAGCAACCCGCCGCCGACATCCTGGCGGTGCCCGAGGATTTCTACACCGACCTGGGCCTGGCCGCGCTGATCAGCCCGCTGCGGTTGCGGGGCATGTCGGCGATGCTCGCCCGCATCAAGCGGCGGCTGCGCGAGTCAGGCCAGAATTCCGGCACCGCCTGATCGGCCTGACGGCGCGGCGCTTAGACTTCCCTGGAGTTGTAAGAAACTCTCTTAAAGAAGCCCAAGGCGGAAACACGTCCGCTTCAGATCTGCCAAACAGGAGGCGCAGTGGCTAGTCACGCCAGCTCGAGGATCTCCAAAGTGCTTGTCGCCAACCGCGGCGAGATCGCTGTCCGGGTGATCCGCGCGGCCCGCGATGCGGGCCTGGCCAGCGTGGCGGTGTACGCCGAGCCCGATGCCGACGCGCCGCACGTGCGGCTCGCCGACGAGGCGTTCGCCCTGGGCGGCCAGACCTCCGCCGAGTCCTACCTGGACATCGGCAAGCTCCTCGACGCGGCGGCCAAGTCGGGCGCCAACGCCGTCCACCCCGGCTACGGGTTCCTTTCGGAGAACGCCGATTTCGCCCAGGCGGTCATCGACGCCGGCCTGATCTGGATCGGCCCGAGCCCCCAGTCGATCCGCGACCTCGGTGACAAGGTCACCGCCCGCCACATCGCCGCCCGCGCCCAGGCCCCGCTGGTGCCGGGCACCCCGGACCCGGTCAAGGACGCCGACGAGGTGGTGGCCTTCGCCGAGGAGTACGGCGTGCCGATCGCCATCAAGGCGGCCTTCGGTGGCGGCGGCCGCGGCATGAAGGTGGCGCGCACCATCGAGGAGATCCCGCACCTGTACGAGTCGGCGGTGCGCGAGGCCGTCGCCGCCTTCGGTCGCGGCGAGTGCTTCGTCGAGCGCTACCTGGACAAGCCCCGCCACGTCGAGGCGCAGGTGATCGCCGACCAGCACGGCAACGTCATCGTGGCCGGCACCCGAGACTGCTCCCTGCAGCGCCGCTTCCAAAAGCTGGTCGAGGAGGCGCCCGCGCCGTTCCTCACCGACGCGCAGCGCAAGGAGATCCACGAGTCGGCCAAGCGCATCTGCAAGGAGGCGCACTACTACGGCGCCGGCACGGTCGAGTACCTGGTCGGCCAGGACGGCCTGATCTCGTTCCTGGAGGTCAACACCCGCCTGCAGGTCGAGCACCCGGTCACCGAGGAGACCTCCGGCATCGACCTGGTGTTGCAGCAGTTCAAGATCGCCAACGGCGAAAAGCTGGACCTCACCGAGGATCCCACGCCGCGCGGCCACGCCATCGAGTTCCGGATCAACGGCGAGGACGCCGGCCGCGGCTTCCTGCCGGCGCCCGGCCCGGTCACCCGGTACGACACGCCCAGTGGGCCGGGGGTCCGGCTGGATTCCGGTGTCGAAGCCGGATCGGTGATCGGCGGCCAGTTCGACTCGATGCTGGCCAAGCTGATCGTGTACGGCGCCACCCGCGAAGAAGCCCTGGCCCGCTCGCGGCGGGCCCTCGACGAATTCCACGTCGAGGGGCTGGCCACCGTGATCCCGTTCCACCGCGCGGTGGTGTCCGACCCGGCGTTCATCGGCGACGGCGACGGCTTCTCGGTGCACACGCGCTGGATCGAGACCGAATGGAACAACACCATCGAGCCGTTCACCGGCGGCGAGCCCCTGGACGAGGAGGACGCCCGGCCCCGCCAGACGGTGGTCGTCGAGGTGGGCGGTCGCCGGCTCGAGGTATCGCTGCCCGGCGACCTGGCGCTGTCCAACGGTTCCGCCGACCCGGCCGGGGTCATCCGCAAGAAGCCCAAGCCGCGCAAGCGCGGGGCGCACTCGGGTGCCGCCGCCTCCGGCGACGCGGTGACCGCGCCGATGCAGGGCACCGTGGTCAAGGTCGCGGTCGAGGAGGGGCAGGAGGTCGCCGCCGGCGACCTGGTCGTCGTCCTCGAGGCGATGAAGATGGAGAACCCGGTCACCGCGCACAAGGACGGCGTCATCACCGGACTCGCGGTCGAGGCGGGCGCCGCCATCACCCAGGGCACGGTGCTCGCCGAGATCAAATAGCGATCGGACAATAATCCTGGGAAACAGTTGTCGGCCCGGTCCGGCGCGGGTACCGTTCGGGGCAGGTTGAGTTCACAGCCGTCCGGATCACGTAAGGGCGCGGGAAGGTGAACTCACTTGTTCTCAGCCTCGATCGACGCCTGACGTCTTCCGCAGCACACATCCTGCTCTACGGATGGAGTCAGTAATGTCTGTGGCCCAATCTTGGCAACACAGCCGCGCGGCGCAATTCACCGCGCGCTGGTACCCGTCGGGGACACTGATCACGGTGGACGGCGAGCTCGACGCCGCCAACGCGGATCAGCTCGCGGCGTACGTGCGAAACGCCATCGCCAGTTCCCAGCGCGTGATACTGGACCTGCGTGGCCTGAAATTCATTGGCACGGCCGGCTTTTCGGCACTGCACCGGATCAACGTCGTGTGCTCGGGCGCCCAAGCCGATTGGGCGATGGCGCCGAGCGCGGCGGTGGCGCGGTTGCTGCGCATCTGCGACCCCGACGGCACCCTCCCGGTGACGACGCCCGCGGCCGAGCCGTTGCTGGGATCCGCGGACGACGGGGAGCCGGAGTCCCTACTGCAACTGGTCGCGCAGCCGCGTTAGCGACTTGGCCAGCAGCCGGGACACGTGCATCTGCGAGATGCCCACCCGTTCGGCGATCTGGGTCTGCGTCATCGACTCGAAGAACCTGAGCACCAACACCGTTCGCTCCCGCTCCGGCAGCGCCTCGAGCAGGGGCCGCAACGACTCCTGATCCTCGATCCGGTCCAGACCGGTGTCGACGTCGCCCAGGGTGTCGGCGATCGCGCGGGCCTCGTCCTCCTCGCTGCCCCCACCGCTGTCGATGGACAGGGTGTTGTACGAGCTGCCCGCCACCAGGCCCTCGACGACCTCCTCGCGGTCCATGCCGAGTTCGGCGGCGAGCTCCGTGGCGGTGGGCGCCCGGCCCAGCCGCTGCGACAGCTCGGCGGTGGCGGTGCCGAGGCGCAGGTGCAGTTCCTTCAGGCGCCGGGGCACCTTCACCGACCAGCTGTTGTCGCGGAAGTGTCGGCGGACCTCGCCCATGATCGTGGGCACCGCGAACGACACGAAGTCGGACCCGGCCTCCACGTCGAACCGGACCACCGCGTTCACCAACCCGACCCGCGCCACCTGCACGAGGTCGTCGCGCGGTTCGCCGCGGCCCTCGAACCGGCGGGCGATGTGATCGGCCAGAGGCAGGCAGCGCTCGACGATCTTGTCCCGCTGGCGCTGAAATTCCATCGAGCCCGGGTCGACATCGGCCAACTCGCGGAACATCGCCGGGACATCGGCGTATTCGTTCGGTCGAGAGACGGAACCCCCGGCAGCTGGTGGGGTCACCTGCTGGAGGCCGCCCGTCGCGCCGTCAGCGTGATACCGAACACGCTGCCGGTTTGGTTGGGTTCGCGACCATCGTGGAAAGTCTGGACGTCGTCGGCCAGGGACGTCAGCACGTGCCAGCTGAAGCTGCCGGGCGCCACCACGTCGTGCGTGTCGCACGCCGCGGACGCCTCGACGACCAACTGCTCGTCCTGCGGGTCGACCACCACGACCAGGGTCGCGTCGGGGGTGGCGCAGCGGATCAACCGGGTGCACACCTCGTCGACCGCGAGCCGCAGGTCCGCGACCGCGTCGAAGTCCAGGTCCTCGAAGGTGCCGATCGCACCGACCAGCGTCCGCAGCATCGCCAGGTTCTCCAGGCGCGCCGCAACGTGCAATTCGACGGCACGGTTACCGCGCTGGCGCTTGTGAGCGCGCACTCCCGCATCGTTCATCTGGTCTCCCGGCAACGGTTGACTACCACTACTACCACCCCTTAGTCCGCCGTGGACCGTACGCTCGAGCCGATCAGTCATGGCCGCCGCCGGAGACCGCCGGAACCGATCGGGCACGGCGGTTCGAGCGCGCGGCGGCGCTCGCCGGAATCGCGCTGGCTGTATTGGTTCTTCTGGCTGTAAGCATCTATGTCGGCGTGTCCGTGATCCTGGTCCCCATGATTGGGTGACCACGCTAACGCAACCGTTCCGGCACTCATCATGGTGCAGACCTGATACCCACTCGACGAGGCCGGTAACCCCGCAATTTGCCTCCTGGCAAAAAGGCGCGTTGCCCAGAACGGCCGGCGGGCAGACCGTCAGCTTGCGGGCCGCTGCCGGTATGCCTCGGGGTGCTCGGCATACCAGCGGTCCGCGATCCGGCGGATCCGGCGGTGCTCGACGGCCACCCACACCAGCCCCAGGACCGCGGCGATGATCGCAAGCACGCCCGCGGTCATCCCCTCGTGGTGGTGTCCGGTGCCGAAGGCCGCCAGGCTTCCGCACGCCCCGATCACGCCGGCCACCACCAGCAGATAACCGGGCCAGTGCAACACGTCGATCAACGACTCGCCGGCGAGCGGCCGCGTGGTCCTCAGATGGTCGACGGGGTCATGAAAGGTGTCTCCCATGGCTGCTCCTAGTGGAGAACTTATGACTCATGCGCAGCTCAATTAGGGTTGCACCCTCAACGGTAGATCCCCGGGAAGGCTTTTGGCGAGACCCGATCAGAGCGGCAGCGCGGGGCCCGCGATCGGCGCGACGCCCATGGCCACCATCAGCACCATCAGCGTGAAGAGAAACCACCCGGCGCCGTGCCATCCCCACCAGGTGCCCTCCGCCTTCCATACGCGGTAGGTGCGCAGGAAGGCCCACAGCCCGGCCGCCAGCAAGATGGCCGGTCCGCCCAGCGCCAGCAACGTCCGCTGCGGGGCACCGCAGGCCGCCGTGTCGACACCGGTGCCCGGGCAGGTGCTCACCCACAGCGCGGCCAGCACCAGGAAGCCGACCGCCGCGATCGCGGCGAGCACCGCGAACCGGATGGCGGCGCGCACTTCGCCGTCTTCCTGTCCCAAGCGATCGCCACCCGATCGCTCATCGGCTTTGTGCATCCGTATCCCTCATATCCCCCTGTGTGGCCAACGCCTTATTCATCGTTTGCTGCGTCGCAATAGTTACTCCGCAATGACAAATGTCCGACGACGGGGCGCTGCAATCGCGCTGGCACTTTGCGGATAGCGCATGGGAACAGATACCCCGCGGCAAACCCGGTGAAACCGGCGCGGGCTCAAGCGGCGGGCAGCGTCGACGATACCGTCAATTTTTCCGGCAATACCGCTGGCCAAGGGCGCGGAGCCCCGATGGTCACAATATGGTTGGTGTCTCAGAACCGATGAGTACTATCTCTCACATGCCGACAGCCCGAAGGCGCTTATCCCCCGAGGATCGACGCGCTGAGCTGCTCGCTTTGGGGGCAGAAGTCTTCGGAAAGCGACCCTACGACGAGGTGCGCATCGACGAGATCGCCGAGCGCGCCGGGGTGTCGCGTGCGCTGATGTATCACTACTTCCCCGACAAGCGGGCCTTCTTCGCCGCGGTGGTCAAGGACGAGGCCGACCGGCTGTACGAGACCACCAACATGGACGACGCCACCGGCCTCACGATGTACGAAGAGGTGCGCGTCGGCGTCATGGCCTACATGGCCTACCACGAGCAGAACCCGGAGGCCGCGTGGGCGGCCTACGTCGGGCTGGGCCGGTCGGACCCGGTTCTGCTGGGCGTCGACGACGAGGCCAAGAACCGCCAGCTCGAACACATCATGAGCCGCATCCACGACCTGGTGGCCAACATCTCCGGGGCGAAGCTGGAAGCCGACGTCGAGCGGGACCTCCGGGTGATCTGCCACGGCTGGCTGGCGTTCACCTTCGAGCTGTGCCGCCAGCGCATCATCGACCCGACGATCAACGCCGAACGCCTCGCCGACGCGTGTGCGCACTCGCTGTTCGACGCCATCGCCCGGGTGCCGGAGATCCCCGAGGAGCTGTCCCACGCGATGGCGACGGCACGGATCCAGCCGCGCTAGCCCGCGTACTTGTCGGTGCGCCTTGGCACCATGGTTAGGTGACCACCCGTGATCCGTTAGGCCGGTTCAGCGCGACCACGCGCGAATGGTTCACCAGCACGTTCGCCGGCCCCACCGCCGCGCAGGCCGAGGCCTGGGATGCCATCGCCGACGGCGACAACACGCTGGTGATCGCGCCGACCGGATCCGGCAAGACGCTCGCGGCATTCCTGTGGGCCCTGGATTCGCTCGCCGGCGCGGCCGAGCGCCCGGCCGGTACCCGCGTGCTGTACGTGTCTCCGCTCAAGGCGCTGGCGGTCGACGTCGAACGCAACCTGCGCACTCCGCTCGCGGGGCTCACCCGCATCGCCGAGCGGCACGGCCTGCCGCCACCGGCCATCAGCGTCGGCGTCCGGTCCGGCGACACCCCGCCCGCCGAACGCCGTCAGCTCATCGCGCGGCCACCCGACGTGCTGATCACCACGCCCGAGTCGCTGTTCCTGATGCTCACCTCGGCCGCCCGCGAGACCCTGGCCGGCGTGCAGACGGTGATCGTCGACGAGATCCACGCCATCGCCGCGGGCAAGCGGGGCGCGCATCTGGCGCTGTCGCTGGAGCGGCTCGACGAACTGCGGGAGGGGCCGCCAGCGCAGCGCATCGGGCTGTCGGCGACGGTGCGCCCGCCCGAGGAGCTCGCCCGGTTCCTGTCCGGGCAGCAGCCGACCACCATCGTGGCCCCCCGCGCGGCCAAGACCGTCGAGTTGACGGTGCAGGTGCCGGTGCCCGACATGGCCAACCTGGCCAACAACAGCATCTGGCCCGACGTCGAGGCGCGGCTGGTCGACCTGATCGAGGCGCACAACTCGACGATCGTGTTCGCCAACTCGCGGCGACTGGCCGAGCGGCTCACCGCGCGGCTGAACGAGATTCACGCCGAACGCTGCGGTCTGGGCCTGTCCGGCGAGACCAACACCAAGGTGGCGGGCGGGGCACCCGCCCACATCATGGGCAGCGGCCAGACCTACGGCGCCGAGCCGCTGTTGGCGCGCGCCCACCACGGCTCGGTCAGCAAGGAACAGCGCGCCCTGGTCGAAGAGGACCTCAAGCGCGGCCTGCTCAAGGCCGTGGTCGCGACGTCGAGCCTGGAGCTCGGCATCGACATGGGCGCGGTCGACCTGGTGATCCAGGTCGAGGCGCCGCCGTCGGTGGCCAGCGGCCTGCAACGCATCGGGCGGGCCGGCCACCAGGTCGGCGAGGTGTCCCAGGGCGTGCTGTTCCCCAAGCACCGCACGGACCTGATCGGCTGCGCGGTGACGGTGCAGCGGATGCTCTCCGGCGAGATCGAGACGATGCGGGTGCCGGCCAACCCGCTCGACATCCTCGCGCAGCAGACGGTCGCGGCGGCGGCGCTGGAGCCGCTGGACGCCGACCGGTGGTTCGACACGGTGCGCCGCAGCGCCCCGTTCGCGACGCTGCCCCGCAGCGTGTACGAGGCCACCCTCGACCTGCTGTCGGGCAAGTACCCGTCCACCGAGTTCGCCGAGCTGCGGCCCCGGCTGGTCTACGACCGCGACACCGGCACGCTGACCGCGCGGCCCGGCGCGCAGCGGCTGGCCGTCACCTCCGGCGGCGCCATCCCCGATCGCGGCATGTTCACGGTCTACCTCGCCAGCGAGGCGGAGAAGCCGTCGCGGGTGGGCGAACTGGACGAGGAGATGGTGTACGAGTCCCGGCCCGGTGACGTCATCTCGCTGGGCGCCACCAGCTGGCGGATCACCGAGATCACCCACGACCGGGTGCTGGTGATTCCCGCGCCGGGCCAGCCGGCCCGGTTGCCGTTCTGGCGCGGCGACGACGCGGGCCGTCCGGCGGAGCTGGGCGCCGCGCTGGGCGCGTTCACCGGCGAGCTGGCGGGACTGGACCGCGACGCCTTCGACGCCCGGTGCGCCGGCCTGGGTTTCGACGCTTACGCGACCGACAACATGTGGGCGCTGCTGGACGAGCAGCGCACCGCGGCCGGGGTGGTGCCCACCGACACCACCTTGCTGGTCGAGCGGTTCCGCGACGAGCTGGGCGACTGGCGGGTGATCCTGCACTCGCCGTACGGGCTGCGGGTGAACGGCCCGCTGGCGCTGGTGCCACAGCGGCGATCGCTTGCCCGGATGCCGGCGCGGCAACAGCAGCGCGCGGGCCGCGCACTCCCGGAACCGCGACGCGAACAGCGCCGAACCGCCCACCTCGGCCGTGACGATCGGGTCGATCTCGTCGGCGTCGAAGACGAAGAGGTCGGCGCCGGGCGGGTTGTCGCCGTTGTCGGACAGCATGTCCGGCAACCGCACCACGATGCCGTCGTCGGAGGCGGTCGGCTTCTCGTCCAGGCCGTAGCGTTCCCGCAGCCGGCGGCCCACCGCCAGCGCCAGCGGGCCG
>NZ_LZJJ01000163.1:0-2788 GCF_001667625.1 Mycobacterium sp. E1715 | reverse complement strand
CACGCACGCGTGTTCATGCCAGCAGCCCGCCGGTATCCAGATCGCCCGATTCGCCGGCGTGATCCAGGTGCCCGCCGCGCCGCCCGCCGGGGGCTAGCCGAGTGCCCGTGCGGATGGATCCGCAACGGTTCGAGGAAATGGTCGCCGACGCGCTCGACCTGATCCCGCCCGAGCTGGCGGCGGCAATGGACAACATCGTCGTGCTGGTCGAGGACCGCCACCCCGACGACGGCGAACTCCTCGGGTTGTACGAAGGGGTCGCGCTGACCGAGCGTGACTCCGACTACGCCGGATCCCTGCCCGACGCCATCACGATTTACCGCGAGGCGCTGCTGGACGTCTGCGAATCCGACGACGACGTCGTCCAGGAGGTCGCGATCACGGTGATCCACGAGATCGCCCACCACTTCGGCATCGACGACGAGCGGCTGGAGGAATTGGGCTGGGCCTGACGAACGTCGGCCCGTTCTATGGGCGCGGCATCCCGGATTTGTCCGCCGCCGGTGCTATGAACGGGTTATGAGTGCTGACTGCCGCGACTGCCGGGCAGGCTTGGATCACTGTCACGGCACCATCATTCGCCATTCACTGCGCCGCTCCGAATGCACGGAGCCGGATTGCTTCAGCCCCGAGCTGTTGCCGCACGCGTTCGTCGTCGACTGCGATGCCATCGGCTGCGGATGCTCCGAGGCCGTCGCGCTGGCTGTCTGACCGGCCCTCAGCCCATCGGGTCGGTGCTCGAGTGCACCGCGTCGGCGACGGGGGTCGCATCCGCCTCGGGGTAGAACGGTGGCGTCAGGGTCCCCCAGCGCACGCAGCTCCACCGGCCGTCGGTGATGGGTGCCAAGACCACCGATTCGGCGTTGTCGAGGTGGTGGTCCAGCGCGAAGCCGGCGTCCACGCCGGCCAGCACGGCCGCCGCCAGCCGGATCGCCGCGCCATGGCTGACGACGACGATGTCGCCGGCCCAGTCGCGGTCGTCGAGGTAGCGCAGGCGCAGTTCGGTGAGCACCGGCACGTAGCGGTCCAACACGTCGTTGCCGGTTTCCCCGCCGGGCAGCGGGATGTCGAGGTCGCCGTGATGCCACCGCTCGTAGATCGCGTTGAATTCGGCGACGGCATCGTCGTCGCTGCGGTTTTCCAGGCCACCCACCTGGACCTCGTGCACGCCGGGCACCTCGATGGGCGCCATCTCGAGTTCGCCGCCGATCACCCCCGCGGTCTGCGACGCGCGGATCGCAACCGAGTGGGCCAGCAACGCCGGCCGGTGCGCACCTCGCGCGAAGGCACGGGCCTGGTCGCGGCCCAGCGGCGTCAGCTCCGCCCCGGGCGGCCGGGTGTCCAGCCTGCGTTCGACGTTGCTGTAGGACTGGCCGTGTCGCAGTAGCACCAGCCGCCCGGTCATAGCTCCATTCCCCCGGCCGCGGTTTCGGGTTTTCCTTCGCGTAGCCGCGCCAGCCAGCGCGCCGCCTCGTCGGCCGGCGGCGGCAGCACCCCGGCGGGCGAGCCGGTCGGCCAAGATCCCAGGTACCTCACATCGGCACAACGACGGTGCAGCGCCTTGAGTGCCTCGGCGACGGCGTCGTCGTCGATGTGGCCCACACAGTCGGCGAAGAACATGTAGGTGCCCAGCGAGGTCCGGGTCGGCCGCGATTCGATTCGGGTCAGGTCGATGCCGCGGATCCCGAATTCGGTCAGCGCGCCGAGCAGCGCACCCGGCGCGTTGTCGATGCGCAGCACCACCGCGGTGCGGTCGGCACCGGTGCGGGCCGGCGGCGGCCCGGGCAGGCCCACCAGAAGGAAGCGCGTGCGGGCGTTGGGTTCGTCGACCACGCCCTCGGCCAATGCGGCCAGCCCCCAGTGGGCGGCGGCCAGCGGCGAGGTCACCCCGGCGTCGGCCTGGCCTTCGGCCACCTGCCGCGCCGCGTCGGCGTTGGAGTAGGCGGGCCGCAACTCGGCCTCGGGCAGGTGGGTGGCGACCCAGTGCCGCACCTGCGCGGCGGCCACGGAGAACGCCGCCAGGGTGCGCACATCGGCGGCGGTGCGTCCCGGTTGGATGACGATAGTGAAGGCGACGTCCAGGGTGGTTTCGGCGAACACCTGCAGGGGCGAGCCGATGGCCAGGCTGTCGAGGGTGGGCGTCACGGACCCGTCGATCGAGTTCTCGATCGGGACGCAGGCGTACTCCGCCCCGCCGTCGCGGACGGTGTCCAGCGCCGCGGCGGTGCTGTCGATGGGCAGTCGCCGGACCTCGCCGGGGCGGTCGGGAATCAGACCGGCCGCCGTGATCTGCAACAGCGCCGCCTCGGTGAAGGTCCCTTCCGGACCGAGATAAGCGATGCGGACCACGCCACAACCCTAGCGGCGCGGGCCGCCAAACCGCCCTTGCGGCGCCCTGCGTTCTAAGTTAACTTAGGCTTACCTAATTTAAGGAGAATGGTGTTACCGCTGACCGCCTGCCCCGCCCCGACGACCGCCGAACGAATCCGCAGCGCGTGCGTCCGCGCCGGCGGCGCGCTGCTGGCCCTCGAGACCGTGCCGGCGCGCCAGGATCCGGTCGTGACGCCGGTCCATCACCTGCTGCCCGACGGGTCCTTCGCGCTGGCCCTGCCCGGAACGAACGACGGCGTCGCCGGGGCCCAGGCCCTGCTGGAGTTGACGGATTACGCGCCGCTACCGCTGCGCGAACCGGTGCGATCGCTGGTTTGGGTGCGCGGACGCCTCCGGGAATTTCACCGGGCCGAGGTCGCGGAGACGGTCGACCTGATCGCCGCCGAGTGGCCGCACC
>NZ_LZJJ01000162.1:0-18388 GCF_001667625.1 Mycobacterium sp. E1715 | reverse complement strand
ACAGGTTGCTCGCCCACCTGATCGGACCGGACACCCGGTAGCCGCCCTCGATCGGCGTGGCCGTCAACTCGACGCTGCCGCAGCCCGCCGCCTCCTTGAACGCCGACGCCATGCCGGTCACCCCCGGCGTGGTGCCGGCGAGCAGTGACTGAGCCGCGTCGACGCTGAAAGGCGTTGCCGCCCTGAGCAAGTATTCCACCGCCATTCGGTGCGCCCACAACGAGAACCCGGTGCTCATGCATTCCCCGGAGATACGCCGGATCACCTCGGCCATCTCGGGCAGCCTGCCGTCGGCGTTGGCGGGTGCGCCCACCCCGAGAAGCCCGGCCGCGCCCAGGGCGGTGAAGCTGCGGCGGGACTGATGCTCCCCCCGGTCCAGTCCCCCGGCGTGGGCCCGAATGTCCTCCAACAGTCCGGCATCCAGCTGGCCGGCCGCCGGGTTCATCGTCGCCGTCATAAAACCTCCTGTGCCGAGTGCTTCCACGCGTAGTCGAGGAACTTGCCGTCGAAAGTGACGACCACTCTGTCGCCCTCGGGGTGCGGGCGCCGCTGCACGCTCAGCTGAAAGTTGATCGCGCTCATGATGCCGTCACCGAATTCCTCGTGAATGAGTTCCTTGATCGCCGGGCCGTAGACGGTCAGCGCCTCATGGAATCGGTAGATCGTCGGGTCTGTCGTCATGGTCGCATCCGAACCCCGATACGGCATCAGCTGCAGGACAGCGACAGCCTCGTCGTCGAGGCCGAGCAGTGCCGCGACCGTTGACGCGTCGCCGGCCGTCATCGGGTGCTGCCCGAGTAACGCCGCGACCGTCCACACCGGGTCCTTCCCGATGGATTCTGCGATTTTCACCCAGCTCAGTCCGCGCTTGGCGCGGGCCAACCTGATGGCCTCGGCGAGAGCGGGCTTCGTCAATACCGTTGCCACAGCAGCTTCCCCGTGGCTATTCCGTGGCCAGCGTCGAGTCGACGGCGACCGGGTTGCGGAACGTGTTCACGACGGGTGACCAGGCGATGGCGTTGTCGTGAATCTCCTTCAGGGTCGCCTCGTCGGCGTCTCCGGCCAGCGTCACCCTGCAGCGCACCGCGCTGAAGCCGAGGCGCTTCCCCTCGGGGGTGTCGCCCACGCCCCACACCGCGGAGATGTCGATGTCGCCTTCCATCTCGACCTCGATCTTGGTCAGGGTGACCCCGCGATGCGTCGCATTCGCCAGCAGGCCCACCGAGACGCACGAGCCCAGGGCGGCCAGGGCGGTCTCGGAGGGGTTGGGCGCGGAGTCGTCACCGAGCAGGGCAGGCGGCTCACCCACCAGCATCGGCGCCAGGTCGCGGACGTAGGTCATGTTGCGGAATCCGGTTTCGCAGACCGTCTTGGCTTTCAGGGTCTTCCTGCCGGTCTCCGGGTTGGCCCTGGCGTTACACGACAGCTTGTCGAGGCCTTCTGCGTCGATGACTAGCGCGTCGGTCATGTGATCCCTCCGTTCTCGCTGATCTTGCGGCTTCACGGAGTTAGTGCTCGGCGGCGGCCGATGCGTGACGGCGGAGGGTTTTGATTTACCTGACCGACACGACTGCTCACACAGCCGAAACGCGGCCCCCACCCGACGGCGACCCGCGCTCGGCGAGATTTGCTTAGCCGAAAAGGCTTTGCCCGATGTAGTGGCCTTCGGCGGGCGCGGGTGGCACCGCGAAGATAGCTGAGCCGATGTGGCGGATGTATTCGTTGAGGAGGTCGTGGGCGCCCAACCGGTTCTGCAGGCGGATAAAATCTTGCGGATCTTTTTGATACGAAACGAACAGCAGCCCGGCGTTGAGCTGGCCGTTGGCGTCGAGGCCGTCGGTGTAGTTGTAGGACCGGCGCCTGATCATGACGCCGTCGTTGTTCTCGCGGGCGGCCAGGGCGACGTGGGACATCGGATCGATGAGCGGGTTGCCGTCGCCGCCCTTGGCGGCAAAATCGGGGGCATCGAATTCGCCCTCGCCGCTCAGGGGTGCGCCCTCTTCTTTGGTGCGGCCGAATATCCGCTGCTGATTGCCGATGCGGTCGACGTCCCATGTCTCGAGCAGCATCCGGATCTTGCGCACCACCTGATACGTTCCGCCGTTCATCCACGGCTGGTCACTATCGCGGACCCAGACAAATCGGTCGTACTCGGCATCGGTGACGACGTTGCGGGTTCCGTCCTTGAATCCCAGCAGGTTTCGCGGGGTGTGTTGGCCCGGGCCGGCTGAGGCCCGTCCGAATCCCAGCACCGCCCAGGACGGCGAGACGACGTCGCGGCCCAGGCGGGCCAGGTTTCGCGCGGCGTGGTAGCAGACCTGCGGGTCGTCGGCGCAAGCTTGGACGGACAGTTCGCCGCCGCGCAGGCGGGGGTCCAGGTTGTCCCCGTTGAGCGGGGGCAACTCGGTGAACACGGCGGGTCGGCGCAGGGCGAGCCCGAACCGGTCGCCGAACAGCGACGGTCCCAAGCCGATGGTTACGGTGAGGCTGGCCGGGCTCAGCCCGACCGCCTCGCCGGTATCGACAGGTGGCTGCACGTCGACCCGGGGCTGCACGGTGCCGACCGGCTTTCCCTGCTGCAGGATCGCGGCCGCGGCCGACCAGCGTGCCAGCAGCGTTTGCAGCTCCGCGCGCTGGGCTCCGGCGGCCAGCGAAAATGACATGAACATGGCGTAACGCTGTGGCGGCGTGGCGATTCCACCCTGATGCGGCTGGCCGTAGAAGGGGTAACTGCGGCGCAAGTCGACGTCGTCGTCGCCGCCGCCGGCCGCGCCGCCATCGTGTCCGGCAGCCAGCGCGTAACCGGCCACCCATCCCCCGGCGACGCCGGTGAGCCCGGCCAAGACGGCGCCACCGAGCATACGCCGACGCGAAACCGCCTCGCCTTCATCGGGTTTGGCCCTGACCTCGCTCATGGTCGGCCCGCCGAAGCCACTTTTGGGGCGACCGCCGACAGGCTCTGGTGCAGGGGCTGGATGACCGCGGTCAGCTTGGCGGCGTCGGTGGCTTGCAGCGCCGCGGTGTAGGTCCGGAAGCCACCCAACTCAGACGGATCGCGGTATCCGTCCAGAGTGGCCAGCACCGTGTGGAATTCGCGATCGATCTGGGCGACCAGATTGCCGTCGATCTTCTCCAGCCCGGGCCGCAGCGATGCGTAGGCCTGCCGAGCGCCTTCCACGTTGGCGGAGAAGTCGACGAGGTCGATGTGGCTGAAAGCCTCCTCCTCCCCGGTGATCTTGGTGTTCTGGATCTCCTCGACGAGGTCGCTGGCGCCGTTGGCCAGGTCCTCGGGCTTGTACTGCAGGAGGGCGACGATGGCGGTCAACTTGGCTACGTTGCCGACCAATTCGGAACTGAGGGCCTGCGTCCCGGGCGTGATCGCTCCGCCCCGCCACAGGTCGCGTTCGATGGCGTGGAACCCCTTCCAGCCGACCTTGGCGTCGACGGGAGTGGACTCGCGCATGTCGATCAGATAGTCGAGGCGGCCCGCGTTGTCGCCGACCGCGAAACCCAGCAAGATGAAGCCCTCGACGGCGGACTCGGAACGCTCCCAGAACAGGCGCGCTTTGGCGTAAGCGGCTTTCGCGGCGTCGATGTTGCCCGCCCGCACCGCCGCGTCGAGTGCGTTGACCCCGTCGCCGAGCTGACCGATCTGCTGGACGACATACGCCGCGTAGTCCTTGGTGGCGCTGTCGAGGGAGTCCGCGACGCCGCCGGCCAGCCCCGGCGCCGCCCGGCCCGTGACCGTCAGCGTCTGGTATTCGTCCACCGCGCCGGGGCAATACAGCTGATACGGCCCGCCATCGAGAGTCACGGTGAACGACACCGGGGCCAACCCGGGAGCGAGGTCCTCCTTCTCGCCGACGATCCGCTCACCCCTGAGTAACTCGACTTCGCTGATGCCGGGCGCATCGGTGTTGGCGACCGTGAACGTCACCGGGCCGGCGGCGACGTTCGCGTTGTCCACCGTGCAGGCGTCTTTGCCGCCCCGGTTGGCGAGCGTCACCTTCACCGCGCTCGGGCCGCCGGGCGTCCCGCGGCTCACCTCGCGACCGGACGGACCGCAGGCGGTCGCCGCCGCGACGACCAAGGCCGCTGCCGCCAGCGGTAATCCACGACAGCGTCTTCCCCCGGCCGGACGCCGGTCGGTCACGGGCCCGGCTGAGTCACGAAGTCGATCAGTTCCTCGACCCGGCCGATCAGCGCCGGCTCGAGGTCATTCCAGTCGCGCACCCGGGAACGGATATGGCGCCAGGCCCTTGCGATGTCCGCCTGGCTCCCGTGCGGCAAGCCGAGCGCCTGGCATGCGCCGTGTTTCCACTCGATGTGGCGCGGCACGTCCGGCCAGCCCGCCAGGCCGAGCCGCTCGGGCTTGACTGCCTGCCAGATGTCAACGTAGGGATGACCGACCACCAGGGTGTGGGCGCCACCAGGTCCCCGCCGCACGGCATCGGCGATCCGTGCCTCCTTGGAACCCGCGACGAGGTGATCCACGAGCACACCGAGCCGGCATTCCGGACCGGGCGCGAATTCCGCCACCACGTCCACCAAGTCGTCTACGCCGCCGAGGTGCTCGACGACGACCCCCTCGATCCGCAGGTCCTCGCCCCACACCTGCGCGACGAGTTCGGCATCGTGGCGGCCCTCGACGTAGATCCGGCTGGCGCGGGCGACCCGGGCGCGGGCGCCCGGAACTGCCACCGAGCCCGACGCCGTTCGCGTGGAACCGGCCGGCGCCACACGGCGTGGCGCCGTGAGGATCACCGGACGGCCCTCGAGCAAATAGCCTGGGCCCAAAGGGAAGCCACGCACGTGCCCGCGGCGGTCCTCCAGGTCGACCCGCCCGTACTCGACTCGCACCACCGCACCGACGTAGCCCGTCTGCGCGTCCTCGACCACCAGGCCGAGCTCGGCCGGGTGCTCGGTCGAGCGGGGCTTGCGCCGGCCCGCGGCAAGGACATCGGTTCCATAGCGATCAGCCACGCGGCCATAGTAGAAAGCCTTGCGGTCAAACGTCGTTAGGGCGCGCCCGCCAGGGCACATCGTGGCGAAGATCGCTTTTCGTTTTCGGACTTCGCGGGCGTGTAAAAAGTGCGTTTTAACTGTGTGGCGTTACCGAGCTGATGACGTTGCCGATGGTACGTTGCTAGTCGTAAGATCTGCCGCCAATTCTCAAGCGGCGGTGAGCGAGGTGGGATGATGGATCTGGCCCTGTGGGTGTCGAGCATCGTTGCTTTCGTGCGGGCCGGATACCCCGCCGGCATGCCGACGACCGGATATTCCCCCTTGGCGGCCCTGGCTCGCCGGCGACTTTCCGACGACGAGATCCGCGCCATCGCAACCAAACTCATGAGACGCCAATTCTGGCCGATCAACCCCGTTGATATCGGCGTGGAAATCACGCGTGTCACCAACCAATTGCCGTTGCCCGCCGATGTCGAGCGGATTGAGCACCGCCTCAATCAGATCCGCTGCGCGCGCGGATAGCCTTCACCGCGGATTCTGGCTCTGCGCAGTCCCGCCCTTCCCCGGGCCGCCGCAGGCCGCCAGGTAGTCCGGGTAGCTCCAGGTCCGCAAGAATTCCTCGCCCGCCTGCACTCCCCGTTGGTACAGGGCGTCGCGCTGCTCGGCGGCGATGTCGAAGTCGATTGGGCTGACCTCCTCGGCGGGAACGAAGATGGTGCGGCGAACGGTGCACGGATCGTCGATGTAGGCGTTGTCCTGATTGCTCACCAGCGTCTCGATCGCCGCGATTCCCAACGAGACCGGACCATGAACCGGATGGGTGGGCGGGATCCCCGGACGCGCGGACAGCCGGATCCCGAATGTCGGCCAGCGCGGCTGCGCCCCCGGGCGGTCGAACAGCTCCACCGGGAAGTCGGACAGCAGGCCACCGTCGACCCACGTGGCGCCGCCCACCCGGACGGGTTGGAAGACATACGGAATCGCCGACGAGGCGTGCACGGCGCGGGCCACCGGGAAGTCGTCGGGGTCGATGCCGTAGGAACCGAGATCCCAGGGAATGCGCACCAGCCGGCGGCGGGACAGGTCACTGGCCGTCACCACGAGCGACCACGCGAACTGCTGCGGCTCTTCGCCGGTGCGCAGGTCGCCGAAGGTCCGCACGCCCAAGTCGGCGAGCAGTCCCTCGAGCAGCCGCTCCAAGTAGGCCCCGCGGTATACGCCGTCGGACACCAGCAGCGACAGCGCGCCGCCGATCAGCGGTACGCGCCCGATCACGCTGCGATCCAGAAACTTCCGGTAGTCGATCGACCGCATCACCTCCGCAAGCCGGCTCAGCGGTTCGCCCGCGACCTGTAGCGCCGCCACCAGCGACGCGACGACCGAGCCCGCGCTGCTGCCCGCGACCCGTGGGAACCGGTAGCCCGCCTGGGTCAGCGCGTCGACCGCGCCGACCAGCCCGATGCCCCGGACGCCGCCGCCTTCGCAAACCAGGTCGGCGCGGGATGCGCTCACGTCGGGCATAGCCATACCCCCCTCAGCAGATTCGTCGGCCGTCGATGCCGAAGAAGTGCAGGTGCCCCGGTTCCGGGTGCAGGCGCACCCGGCTGCCCTTCTCCGGCGGCCGGCGCCCGTCGGCACGCGCCACGACGGGCTGATCGATGACCTTGCCGGAACCGGTGATTCGGCCGTACAGGTAGGCGTCGGCCCCCAGCTCCTCGACCACGTCGACCTCCATCTCGACGCCCTGACCGCCCAGCTCGAAATGCTCGGGGCGCACCCCCACGACGACCTCACTCGCGGGGTCGGCGAGCTCCCGCGGTAGCGGGATGTGCCAATCCCCCAACGACACAGCGGAATCAACGATCGGCAGCGTGAACAGGTTCATGGCCGGCGACCCGATGAACCCCGCGACGAAGACGTTCACCGGGTTGCGGTACAGCTCGCGAGGGGCGGCGAACTGTTGTAGCACGCCGTCGCGCAGCACGGCGACGCGGTCCCCCATGGTCATCGCCTCAACCTGGTCGTGGGTGACATAGACGGTGGTGGTGCCCAGCCTCCGCTGCAGCGCCGCGATCTGGTTGCGGGTCTGCACGCGCAGCTTCGCGTCGAGGTTCGACAGCGGCTCATCCATCAGGAAGACCTGCGGGCGGCGCACGATCGCCCGTCCCATCGCCACCCGCTGGCGCTGCCCGCCTGAGAGGTCCTTGGGCTTGCGGCCCAGATAGGGTTGCAGGTCAAGCAGTTTGGCCGCGTCCAGGACGCGGTCACGAATTTCTGCCTTCGGTGTCTTGGCGATCTTCAGGGCGAAGCCCATGTTCTGCGCGACGGTCATGTGCGGGTAGAGCGCATAGTTCTGGAAGACCATCGCCACGTCACGGTCCTTGGGATCGACGGTGGTGACGTCGCGGTCGCCGATCCTGATGCGGCCGGAGTCCAGCGTCTCCAGCCCCGCCACCATCCGCAGCGAGGTGGTCTTTCCGCATCCGGACGGGCCGACCAGCACGACGAATTCGCCGTCGCCGACCTCCAGGTCGAGGCTGTCCAATGCCGGGCGATCCGTTCCGGCGTAGCGCCGCGTCGCTTGCTCGAAAGTTACTGAGGCCATGCCTTATCCGTTGAGTCCCGTGACGGCGATGCCCCTGACGAAGGACCGTTGTGCGATGGCGTAGATGAGCACCAACGGCAGCATGATCAGCATCGACGTCGCCATGATGATCGGCCAGCGCGCGACGTATTCCCCCCGCAGTCGTACCAGGCCGAGTGTCAGCGTGGCCAGGCTGTTGCGCTGCAACATCAGCAGCGGCCACAGGAAGTCGTTCCAGACGTTGACCCAGGTGAGCACCGCGAGCACCATGACCGCGGGACGGGCGTGGGGCAACAGGATTCGCCAGTAGATCTGCCATGGCGAACAACCGTCGAGTATCGCCGCCTCCTCCAGGTCGGTTGGGAGCGTCCGAAAGAACTGACGCATCAAGTAGGTGCCGAAAGCGCTGCCGAACAGGCCCGGCACGATCATCGACCAGGGTGTGTCGACCCACCCCACGGTCCGCATCAGGATGAACTGCGGGATCACGGTCACGGTCAGCGGCACCATCAGCGTGCCCAGATACAGCACGAACAACGTGTCGCGTCCGCGAAACTCCAATCGCGCGAACGCGTATCCGGCCAACGAGCAGAAGAAGACCTGCCCGGCGGTCACACACCCGGCGTACAGCACGGTGTTGAAGAACATCCGCGCGAAGGGCATCAGCGAGAACACCTCGGTGTAGTTCGACCAGCGCGGGTGCGCCGGCAGCAGCTTCGGCTCGGTGATCTCGCCTTCCCTCTTCAACGAACCGGACACCGCCCAGGCGATCGGGAACAACCAGCACCAGGCGATGGCGATCAGCGCGGTGTAGACCAGCACTGCGCGGACGACGTTGCGCGTGAACAGGCGCTCAGCTGAGGCCACGAGAAGTCTCCCAGGACCGTTGCCGAGTGATCCGCAGCTGCACCACGGTCAGCACCAGCAAGATGGCGAACATCACCCACGCCAGCGCGGACGCGTACCCGAATTCCAGGAAGGAGAACGCGTGCTGGAACAGCATGATGCCCAGGACGTACGTGGCGGTTTCGGGCCCGCCATTCGCGCCGTTGAGGACGTACACCATGTCGAAAGCCTGGAACGCGTGGATGATCGAGATGACGCCGACAAATGATATCGACCCACGGATCAGCGGCACCGTGATGGAGGTGAACTGCCGTATCTCGCCCGCCCCGTCGATGCGGGCCGCCTCGTAGACGGTCTCGGGAACGCCCTGCATCGCCGCGAGCAGGATGACGGTGGCGAACGGCACACTGCGCCACACGCTGACGATGCACAGTGAGGCCATGGCCCAGCGGGGTTCGACCAGCCACGGCACCGGACCGACCCCAACCCAGCCCAGCATGATGTTGAGCAGCCCGTTGTCGGTGTTGAAGACGAATTGCCAGACGACCGCCATCACCACCGACGAGATGGCCAGCGGCAGAAAGACGATGGTACGGAAGATGCCGATGCCCTTGACTTTGCGGTTCAGCACACCGGCCACGACGAGGCTGACGACGATGGTCGGCACGACCGTCCCGAGGGTGAAGATGACGGTGTTGCGGATGGCGATGAGGAAGAGCGGATCGGAGGTAAAAAGCTCCTGAAAGTTCTTCAGGCCCACGAACTTCGGTGGCCTGAACACGTCCCACCGCTGAAAACTCATGTAGAGCGAGAATCCCAGCGGGAAAAGCATGAACAACGCGACGGCCGCCAGGTTCGGCGCCACGAAGAGGCGGCCGGCCCAGGCGCGCCGGCGCCAGGGGCCCGCGCCCCGGGCGGGTTTGCGGGTGGCGGGGCTGGTTTCGACCGATGTCATGGTGCGCGCAACACCTCGTCGATGGCGGGCGCCAGGCCGGCCAGCGATGTCGCGGGCCGCGATCCGCGCAGCACGGGCCCGAAACTGCGGTCCATCAAGGCGACGATCTTCTCCCACGCCGGGGTGACCGGCAGCCCCTCGGAATAGGCCGGGCCCTGCGTGAGCACGGTGAGGTTGTCGACGTTGCGGTGTGCGGCGGCGAATCCGGGCGAGTTGAGCGCGGATTGCAGCACCGGAACGAACAGGCTGGATTCACCGATCAACGCCTGCCCGACGGGGCCGGCCGCGAATTTCACGAATTCCCACGCCTGTTCCTTGCGTTGACTGCTGGCGGAGATGGCCAGTCCGGTGGAGCCGATGTTGGAGTGGGCGGCCTGCCCCTGCCGTCGTGGCCCCACCGGCAACGACGTGACATCGAAGTCCAGGCCCTCGGCCCGGATGAAGGTCTGGTATCGCCAGTGGCCGCCCATCGCCATGGCCGCCTTGCCCGTCGCGAACAGGTCCGGCGTCGACATCGACTGCACCTCGGAGGCGTTGGGCGCGACCTTATGCTTGTTGGCCAGGTCGGCGTAGAACTGCACCGCCTCCGTGAAGGCATCGTCACCGAAATTGAAGTGGGTCGGGTTCTTCAGCGGGGCGGACCACGGCGCCCCATTGTTCATCGCGAACAGCCCGGCCGAGTAGTACGACACGAACATGTTCACGAACCCCCATTGGCCGGCTCGCCCGGTTCCGTTTCGCTTGGTGAGCGCGGTGGCGGTGTTCAGGAATTCGGTGAAGCTCCACGGCTGTTGCCACGAAGTGGGCGGCGCGGGGACCCCGGCCTCGGCGAAGAGCCGCTTGTTGTAGAACAGGTAGTTGCCGGACCATTGCTCGGGAAGCGCGTACTGGCCTCCGTTGAACGTGAAGGTGTCGTACAGCGCCCCGATGCCATCGGATCTCAACCCGGCCGCGAAGGCCTGATCGCGGGACAGCATCGTGTTGAGGTCCAGGAGCACGCCGCGCGCGGCCAACTCGGCGTAGCTCAGATCCCACGCCATCAAGACGTCCGGGCACTTGCCGCCGGCGCAGAACGTCGACAGCTGCTGCATCACGCCCGGGGCCGAAAGCACCGGACGACTTGATGTCGGGGTGGCGCCGCGTGAACTCGTCGACGATGCGGATCCGGGCATCGCGTTCGTCGGGGTTGGCCGCGAAGAAGAACGTCAACGCGTCGTCTTGCGGGGCGCAGCCGGCGGCCCATGGCGTCACCGATGCCGCCGTCAGCGCGGCGGCGCCACGCAGCAGGCGGCGCCGCGGGAACGGCTTATCGAGCATGGTCCTTCCGTTCTCGCCCCGTTGCCGGCCGCCCGGCCGGCGGCGTCTGATGTCCTTGGTACCCGATGCGGCTGTGGTGTTGCTGGATCGGCCCGCCCGGGAGTGCCAGCGCGGCCGACCGGATCCGGGTGGGATCCCCGGTGATGTCGATCGCGTGGATGCGGTCATCGGTTCCGACGGTGATCAGCAGCAGCGCCTCGGCGTGCCCGTATGGCGCTATCACGATGGCCGGTGCCCCGTCGACGAGCATGACCACACCGGCGCGGGCCCGCTGGGCGAATCGGCGGGTCTCCTCGGCGACCTGCCCGGCGCCGCGCAGCTCGGTCGGCACGTCATCGGGCACCAGCGCGCGATCGACCGTGCGCACCACGTCCGGGGCCAGCAGCTCAAGCAACAACGCGATGTCACCGCCGCGGGACGCGGCGAGAAACGCTTCCACGATCTCCAGGTGCTTTGCCGCGCGATCCGGTTCGCCGCCCGGGTCGCCGTGCAGCCGCCCGCGCGCCCGGCTCGCCAACTTCTTCGCCGCTTCCGGCGAGCGGTCCAGCAGGTCGCCGATCCTCTCGAATGGCACCGCGAACACGTCATGCAGCACGAATGCGACGCGCTGCGCGGGCGAGAGCCGGGCGAGCACCACGAGCAGCGCATTGCTGACCGACTCCGTCAGGAGGGTCTCCTCGTCCGCCGGCGACGCGGCCGCTTCGAGCCGATCCAGTTCCTCGGTGGTGGCGAGCGGATGTTCGGCGCGCCGTTTGCGGACGCGGAGCTGGTCGTACGCCTCGCGGGCGGTGATGGTGGTGAACCAGCCGGTGAGGTTGTCGACCGCGCCGTAATCCGCGCGGCTGGCCTTCAGCCACGCCGACTGGACCGCGTCCTCGGCATCGGCGGCCGAGCCCAACAGCTGGAACGCGACCGCACTCAGGTGCCGCCGGTCGGCGTCGAAGCTCCGCGCGAGATCGGCCAAATTCTTATGCGCGCTCATGGGTCACCTTTTCCGCAGAGGAACCGTCAAGAAAATGACCGAGTCCATCGAGCCCTCTGTTGCAAAGGAGGCCAGCACCATGACCTTATCGATTGTGCGCCGCGGAACGCGCGGCCACCGTTCGGCTCCCCGCCGCGAAACCGGCTGCCGGGCAGGGGTTTGGCACCCATGACCACCGCATGCGTCGTGATCACGGTGTTTACCGCCGCCATCACCGCCGGGATCGCCGTGGCCGACCTCGTCCCCGCCAGGTTCGTGCTGGCGAACTCGGCCGAAGTCGGGGTGCCGCGGTCGTGGCTGCCGGCGCTGGCGACGGTCAAGCTGGCCGGGGCGGCCGGACTCGTCGTGGGAGTTGTCGGGCTGCGCGCCTTGGGAATCGCGGCCGCTATCGGCCTGGTGCTGTTTTTCGTCGGCGCGGTCGTGACCCACCTGCGGGCCCACGTGCTGTACAACATCGCGTTTCCCGGCGCCTACTTGTGCTTATCGGCGGCGACGCTCGCGCTGATGGTCGTGCACTGAGCCCCGCTAGCTGGGCAAGCGGTCTTTGACGAGTTGGTCTTGTTTGCGGGCCATGTCCAGCACGACATCCCGCGGGGCGGGATCGTTGGGCGGGCTGTCGAACTCCAGGTCGACGCCCACCCTGCTCTCGGCGAATGTCACGTAGGTCACCGATTTTGAGTTGTCGGGCGAGGTTCCCACCGCGATCAGTCCGTTGGTGCCGACCTCGAATGGCTGCGGGGCGCCGGTGACGTATTTGCCGAACGACTGGGCGCGCTCCTTGGCCTGCTGCGCGGCGGTCGCCGGGTCGGTGAACACGACGACTAGGTCGTCGATGCTGCGTGTGTGGTCGGGATTGATGAACGTCACCCCGGCGCCGGCGACGCCACCGGGATTCTGCGTGGGGGGACCTGTCGTTCCGACGTCGATGCCGACGTCGCTCGCCTGAAGGAGGAGGTACGTGTAGTCGCCCAGTGGTGCACTTCCGGACGTCGGGCCGCTCGTCGTCGTCGACGCTGTCGAACTCGACGTCGCCGTCGACGACGAAGTCGTTTTCGACGAGCTTGACGACGCAGAGGTGCTTTCCTTTCCGCCGCAAGCCGTGACAACGCTCAGCGCGGCGGTGAATGCAATTCCCGCGCCGAAGATCCGCACCATACCCATCGTCGACTCCCTTCGGGGACAGCTATTTGTACGGCACCGTCGCGCTCCGGGCAATATGTCGACGCCGGTTTTGAGCAAATTTGCCGGCGCTGGTGGACCGCGGGACCCTCAGGCCGGGAAGTAGCGGATTCGGTTGATGGCATTCGGCCGCCACGTCATGTCGGCGAAGATGATGGCCCGCCCGCGAGTGGAGGTCAGCGAAACCACCACTGTGCTGCCCGCGCCGATCATCTTCGTGCCGCCGGCGCCGTCGAGTTGCTCGACGAGCCCGGCGAGGTCGAGTACCTCGTCGTCGCCGAGAGTTATTGCAGTGCTTGGGGTTAGCGCTCTGGCAGCCGCGTCTCGATCCCCGGCCGTGGCGGCGTCGAGGAACGCCCGCACCGACTGCTTGTGCCGCGCACCGACCCGCCGGAATGCCGCGATGAAGCCCACCGCGCCGCTCAGTCGCTGATTGTTCAACAGGCCTCGTGACAGTTGCAGCCCGGGCGGCACCGCGCGTGGTCCGGTTCGCAGGAATTGGCGCATCATGGCGGGGAGTTCCCAGTAGGCCCGGAGTTCGCCAATGCGCCAGTCGCCGTTGACCTCTAGCAGGTCGTAGCGCAGGAACGCGGGGATGTACATGGTGACGCCGGAACCCATGGCGACCTCCAGCTCGAGGTCACGCAGGACCGCCGTGCCGAAGACGATGTCGAGGTCGCGGTGGAATGTGATGTCGCGCGGGCCGATGAAGGTGTCATAGAAACGGCCGATCCGTTCCCGACCGACGTGCGGACGCGAGCCGACCGGGTCCTCGACGCGGCCCTCGTCGGCGAACAGCCCCACCCAGCCTTCGCGGTCGTGCGCGGCGGCCGCCCGCGGCGAGCGCTCGACGGCGGCGAGGAGGCGTTCCCGCTCCGGTGCCACCCCCATCACTGTCCCCTGACCAGCTCGACGCCCGCGGACCGCATTTCCGCCAGCGCCCGCGCGGCCGAATCCGGGGCCACAGCCGCGGTCAGGTCCACCAACACCCTGGTGGTCAGGCCGGCCCGCGCGGCGTCCTCGGCCGTGGCCCGCACGCACTGTTCCGTGGCGATGCCGACCACGTCGACCTCGTCGATCCCATGCCGCCGCAACCAGTCCAGCAGCGTGGTCCCGCTCTGGTCGACCCCTTCGAACCCGCTGTATGCCGCGGCGTAGGCGCCCTTGCGGAAGACCGCCTCGATCCGGCTGGTGTCGAGGTCGGGGCGAAAGTCCGCGCCCGGGCTGCCGGCGATGCAGTGCGGTGGCCACGTCGATGAGTAGTCCGGCCGGTGGGAGAAGTGGTCGCCCGGGCGAACGTGGTAATCCTGGGTTGCTACGACGTGCCGGTATCCCGGCTCGCCGGCCAGGTAGCCGTTGATGGCGGCCGCCACGGCGGCGCCGCCGGGGACCGGGAGCGAGCCGCCCTCGCAGAAGTCGTTTTGCACGTCGACGATGATCAACGCCCTCACGGCTTTCACCCTATCGGTGTCGCCCCGGATGGCGCCTCAGCTGCACGTATGGGCTGGGCGGTTTGTCCGTCAACGAGTCGGGTAATCCCCCGGCCATGGTGATCCGGAGAATCGCGCGCCCATTGCTTTCAGTTGCCTTCATCGGCCAAGGAGTCAACTCCCTGCTCAACCCCAAGTCGGCGGCGGCGGCCGCCGCGCCGGCAGTGGATGGTTTGCAGGCGCTGCCGAATTCGGTGAGCGGGGCCATCCCGAGCGACCCGGAGACGTTCGCGCAAATCAACGCCGCCGTCCAGATCGGCGGCGGCCTGCTGCTGGCCACCGGCAAGCTGCCGCGCGTCGCGTCGGCGGCGCTCGCCTTCACCGTGCTGCCGGCCAACCTCGGGGCGCACTCGTTCTGGAACGAAAGCGACCCGCAGGCCAAGGCGCAGAAGCGCCAGCAGTTCCTCACCGACCTCAGCCTGGTCGGCGGGTTGCTGATCGCGTCGGCGGACACCGCGGGCAAGCCGTCGCTCGGATGGCGCGGCCGGCGCGCGGCGGAGCGGCTCTCCGAGCGGGTGTCGTCGGCGCTGCCCGGCTCCGATGACGGCTTCGACACGGACTTCTCGGAGTTGGGCGAGAAGATCGTGCACGGCCTGCAGGTCGGCGCCGAGCGCGGCCGCGAATTGGCGAGCACCGCCGCGGAACGGGGGGCGCCGTACGCCGAGGCCGCGCTCGAACGCGGCCGCGAATTCGCCAGCACCGCCGCCGATCGAAGCAAGCCGCTGGCCAAGAAGGCCCGCAAGCGCGGCGAAGAACTCGCCGACGAAGCCGCCGACTGGGCCGCGCCACTCGCCAAGAAGGCCCGCAAGCGCGGCGAAGAACTCGCCGACGAAGCCGCCGACTGGGCCGCGCCACTGGCCAAGAAGGCGCGCAAGCGTAGCGAGAAGCTGGCGAAGAAGGCGCGTAAGCGCGGCGAAGAACTGGCCAGCACGGCTGTGGACCGCGGCGAGGACCTCGCCGACACCGCCCGCGCCCGCGGCACCTACCTTGCCGAGACGGCCCGCGCACGAGGCGGCTACCTGGCCGACACCGCACGCGAAAGGGTCGGCGAGCAGGTCAAGGCCGGCCGTCGCAAGCTGTCCTGACCGGTCATCCGTCCTCGTGTAGGAAGCCGTCGACGATCGCGTCGACGTCCTGATCGACATCGACGGTTGCGCCGGCCTCGTCGCCGCCCAGCGGTTCCAGCGCGTCGAATTGCGAGCGCAACAGCGCGGGCGGCATGAAATGGCCCGTGCGGGCCGCCAGCCGACCGCCGATGAGCGCGGGCGAACCGGCGAGGTGCAGGAATTCGACCTGCGGGCAGTGCGCGCGCAATTGGTCGCGGTACCTGCGCTTCAACGCCGAGCAGCTGACCACCCCGCCGCCGCGGTGCCCGGCCAGCCACTCACCGACCTTTTCCAGCCAGGGGTAGCGGTCGTGGTCGTCGAGCGGTTCCCCGGCCGCCATCTTGGCGATATTGGCCCGCGGGTGCAGGGTGTCGGCGTCCACGAAGGGGACCTGCAAGCGGCGCGCGAGCGCGACTCCCACGGTCGACTTGCCCGATCCGGAAACGCCCATCACCACGACGGGGCCCCGTCCGCTCACTCGGACCGTTCGGCCAGGTTGCGGTTCCATTCCAGCCAGCCGGCGCCGTTGCGTCCGTCGGCGGTCCGGACGCTCGCCCAGACGCGCGGGAACTGACTCACCCGCCCGTCCGCGGCGATCAGACGCACCGGCGCCTGGCCGCGGACCTGAACGTCCGCGGTGATCTCGCCGGGGTTGAGCGCCAAGGTGGCGCGGAGTGGTAACCCGTTGGCGCCGAACGATTCTCGTGAATCCACCGTTTGCAGCTCGGTGACCGTTCCCGCGGCATCCTGGGAGTAGCCGATGCTGAATGCCGGTGCGCCGGGAATCCGGATGTTGACGCCGTGCAGATGGGTGCCGTCGTCCAGGTGCAGCGCGCTCCAAATCCAGTCCATGCTCCACCAGTCGCGCACGCCCCAGGAGTGATCGCGCTGGCCGGGGACCGACTCAAGGCGGTAATTGGTGTCGTCGATGGTGACCGTGCCCGAGACCGTGCATGGGATCTCGTAACGCGTCGTCAACCGGTACTTGTACGGGATGCCGTCGGTGGCCCACACCAGGCTCATCGTCATCTCGACGGGGGTGCCGGGCTCTCCGCGCAACAGCGCCGACGGATCGGGGTACGACTGGGCGTGGGCACGCAGGTCGACGCGGTAGGTCTGCAGCGGGGTGGTCGCGGAGTGGCCGAGCTCGAAGGAATCGCTGCGCACGTCCCACGGATCCGCCGGCAGCGGTACTTGCGCGTCGACGGCCACGGTGGGCATGTCGGGGCCGCACAGCAGCGCGTGCACCCAGGCCTTCCGTTCGTTGGCGATCAGGCCGAGGCGGAACCAGCCGCCCAATCCCTGTGCCGCGTCGGCGAAGTCAGAGTACCAGCTCTCGCTCCACAGCGGCTCGGCGGTCGCCGCGTGCGCACCTTCGTCCTCCACCGTGGGCCGCAGGGCTTCGGGCGTCTGCGCGGCGGGCAGCGTCGCCAGCGCGTCGGTGTCGAGCACGTGGTCGCAGTGTCGTTGCAGCATGGTCATGAACATCCGGTCGCCGCGCTCGGTGCGTTCCACCAGCATCGAGGAGACGATCGCCATCATCACGCCGAAAAAGCTCTGTCGGCGAACACCTTCGGCGACGTCGGTGAGCGACAGCGGCGCCGCAGGCCCCAGCGCCTCGTGGTAGGCCCGCAACAACGCGTCGTACTGCTCCCGGCGATCGGGGGTCGGCAGCGCGCAGCCGAGGAAGTACGACAGGTCGGTCAGGGCGGGCCCCCAGGACACCGTCTGCCAGTCGACGACCGTCAGCGGGCGTTCGGCCCCGGCGGTGCCGAACAGCAGGTTGTCCAGGCGGTAGTCACCGTGCATCAGCCCTAGGATCCGGTCGGGCGCCGACTCGGCGGCCAGGTAGCCGTCGAAGGACGCGACCAGGCGTTCGCAGACCATCCGGTGCTCCGGCGCGATCTGCTCGCCATAGCGGTCGATGAAGCCCGCGTACAGCGGGGCGAGCATCGCCTGGTTGAGCGGCGATTCGCGGTTGAGCCACGGCGCTTCGGCGAGCGCGGTGTCGCCGAGCAGCGGTCCGTGCAGCCGACCCAGCTCGACCACGCCGAGGTGGGCCTGTTCGGCTGTGGCACCGGCGATTTCGTCCCCGACGACCGCCGGCCCGGCGTCGCCGAGCAAAAGATCGAACGCGCCCGTCGAGCTGTCGACCGCGGCGTGGTAGCAGGGCGCTATCGGGCCGCCCAGCCGTGGCGCTATGTCGCCGTAGAATCGCACCTCGCGCTCGTAGAGGCCGAGGGCCAGCCCCGTCTGCCGACTCACCGGGTCGGTCGCCGCCACCTTCAGGACCACCGACTCGGGCCTGCCGGCCTTCGCCGCGCCATCGGCATAGCTGAGCCGGACGCGGTAACACTCGCTCATCTGTCCGGTGCCGATGCGCTCCACGGCAAAATCGGCGACGGGCCCGGCGCCGATCACCGATTCCAGCCATGCTGCGGTGAGGTCGCCGGGTCGTTCGATGATTTGCGCGGTGTCGGCATGCATGAGGGTCAGCGTGCCAGGTCACCGCGCCAGGGAGAAGCCGTCCCAGGCAATCCGGCGGTGCGGGTGTGGATCGAACTCGACGCGGCTCTTGCGGTCGAACACCATGACGGCGCGGTCGGCGGTGCTGTAGGTGGGCCAGTCGTCGCCCGGCGCGCCGGAATGGCTGAAGGCCCGCCAACGCCGTTGCACCTGGTTGCTCACCCGCAGCGCGGCGCGCCGGTCCGCGGCGGCGGTCAACAGGGCACCGAATCGCGTGCGATAGACGTCGAAGACGGCCAGCAACTCGGTGGCATGGGTGGCGCCCAGCCCAGACCAGCGCAGCGTCCTAGGCGCGAAGTCGTACCGGTAGAGGTAGGTCGGCGCGTGAGCGCTGTGCGCCTCCGCGATCTGCCAGGCCGCCGACCCGAACGCGAAATCGCCACCAAGCTGGATGCACGCCGATGGCGCGGGGTAATCCGGATATGCGGCGGTAATGCG
>NZ_LZJJ01000161.1:0-1197 GCF_001667625.1 Mycobacterium sp. E1715 | reverse complement strand
CGGCTGCACCACCCCCTGGCACCACACCCGCCACTGGATCGACATCGCGTCCGCCGCCCCACCGGCGTTGCGGCCCAACAGTCCCCGCGCTGCGACGGACACCCGCTCTGCGCGAAGGGGCAACGGCACCCCGATCGATGACTGGTCCTATGGGGTTGCCTGGCCCGTGCGACCGCTCCCCGATGCTCCGCCACCCGGCGGCGGTCGATGGCTGGTCGTGGGCGACACCGAGCTGACCGGCGAACTGGACCGCGTCGCCGGGTCCCAAATCGGCATCGAGGGCCTGGAGTCCGGCGCCCTCGCCGACGAAGAGGCACTGCACGGGGCGCTCAACGGTGTCGACCGCGTGCTCTACGCGCCGCCCGCCTCCGGAACGTCGGTCGCGGTCGCCTATCAGCTGTTCCACCACACCCGCCGGCTCACCGCGGCCATGGCGGCCGCCGCCACGCCAGCGAAGCTGTTCATCGTCACCCGCAACGGCCAACCGACCACCGAGGGCGACCGCGCCAACCCCGCACACGGGGCGCTGTGGGGCCTGGGACGCACCCTCGCACTCGAACACCCCGAAATCTGGGGCGGCATCATCGACTTCGATGAAGCCGTACCCGCCGAACTGACCGTGCCCCGGCTGCTGGCCGAAGCCGCCGGCACCGACGGCGAGGACCAGGTCGTCTACCGGCAGGGCCTGCGCCACGTCCCGCGATTGCAACACCGCGCCCTGCCCACCCAAGCCGTCACGTTGGACGGCGGCGCCTGCCAGCTGGTCATCGGCGCCACCGGAAACATCGGCCCACACCTGATCCGCGAACTCGCCAGGATGGGCGCAAAGACGATCGTCGCCGTTTCGCGCAACCCCGGTTCGCGGCTCGACGAACTGACCGAAAGCCTTGCCGCGGCCGGGACCACGCTGGTCACCGTCGCCGCCGACGCCACCGACGAGACCGCGATGGCCGCGCTGTTCGACCGGTTCGGCGCCGACCTGCCGCCCCTGGAGGGCATCTACCTGGCTGCCTACGCCGGCGGCCCAGTGCTGCTCGACGAAATGACCGACGACGACGTCACGGCGATGTTCGCGCCCAAGCTCGACGCCGCGGCGCTGCTGCACCGCCTGACCCTGACCACACCGGTGCGCCACTTCGTGGTGTTCTCCTCCATCTCCGGCCTCACCGGTTCGCGGTGGCTGGCCCACTACACCGC
>NZ_LZJJ01000160.1:0-18850 GCF_001667625.1 Mycobacterium sp. E1715 | reverse complement strand
TGCGCCCTCGGGGTGGTTGGGTTGTGCCCAAACACGCCCAATTTTGTTTAATCCTTTGGGGGGTTGGGCCCCATTGCAGGTGGTGTCGGGGCCCCGCGCCGCCGGCCTCAGCTGCCGGCCGCGCGACATCTTCGTCGAGCAAACCGTGGCCGGACTGGCCCGGGTGGTCGGCGTGGCCGACACGCACCGGCCCATCGACGAGGGAATCGGCGACGTGGCGGCGACACCGATAATCCGTTGGCTGAGCAGCGTCGACGGCCCCGTTGACCAGTTCAACCAGACCATGGTGTTGCAGGCACCCGCGGGTGTCGAACTGGCCGACGTCACGGTCGTGCTGCAGGCCCTGCTGGATCGGCACGCCATGTTGAGACTGCGCGTCGACGACGGGCCCGGCGGCTGGAAATTGACCGTGCCAGAACCGGACTCGGCGCACGCCGCAGCGCTACTGCACACCGTCGACGCGCTCACCGACGAGACGATCATCGCCGCCCGGTCCCGGCTCAGTCCGGCCGGCGGGGTCATGCTCAGCGCCGTGTGGGCGAGCACCACCAGGCAGTTGGCCCTGATCATCCACCACCTGGCCGTCGACGCGGTGTCGTGGCGGATCCTGCTCGAAGACATCAACATCGCCTGGGCCCAACACCACAGCGGGCACCCGATAGCCCTCCCCCCGGTGATGACGTCATTCCAACGGTGGGCCGCACTCCTCGCCCAACATGCCGACGACCCAACGGTATTAGCGCAGAGCGAAGCCTGGCAGCAGGTATTGGCGGCGCGACCCGCCCTGCCGGAGGCGCCAGACACCTACGCGAACGCCGGGCACCTGACCGCGTCGCTGGACGGTGAGACCGCCCGCCAGCTGATGAGCGACGTGCCCGCGGCGTTCCACGCGGGAATCCAGGACATCCTCCTGATCGCGTTCGCATTGGCCTGCGCCGAGTTCCTGGGCACCGGCGACGCCGCGATCGCTCTCGACGTCGAAGGCCATGGCCGCGACGAAGAGCTGGCCGCCGACGTGGACCTGTCCCGCACCGTGGGCTGGTTCACCACCAAATACCCCGTCGCGCTGAGCTCCGGCGCGCTGCCCTGGGCGCTGGTGGTGGCCGGCGACGCCGACCTCGGCCCGATCATCAAGCGCGCCAAGGAACAACTCCGCGCGCTCCCCGATCCCCTGACCTATGGGCTGCTGCGCTACCTCGACACCACGCTCATGGGCGCCGAACCCACGATCGGATTCAACTATCTGGGACGTCTTGGCGCACACGGCTCCGAGCCGTCGGACGATCTGTGGCTGATCAGCGCGGACGGATCTGCGTTCACCGCGGCCGCGTCTGCGGTGAACATGCCGATGATGCACACCGTAGAGCTCAGCGCCGTCGCCGTCGAAACCGATTCCGGCCCTGCGCTGAACGCCACCTGGACCTGGGCGCCCTCAGCGCTCGACCACGCCGGCGTCAGCCGACTCAACCGGTTGTGGTTCGAGGCCCTGGCCGGCGTCTGCGCCCACGTCGCGCGGGGTGGCGGCGGTCTGACCCCCTCCGACATCGCACCCGCGCGGCTCACCCAGCGGGAGATCGACGCCCTCCAACAGCAGTATTCGGTCGCCGACATTCTGCCGCTCACCCCGCTGCAGCAGGGCCTGTTGTTCCATGCCAGCACCACCCAGGGTCTCGACGATCTGGCCGAACTCTATTCCGTCCAACTGGATTTCACCGTGACCGGGCCGCTGGACCCCGACCGGATGCGCGCCGCGGTACAGACCGTGGTCGATCGCCACCCCAACCTTGCGGCCCGCTTCTGCACCCAAGGCGAACCGGTTCAACTCATCCCTGCCGATCCCGCGGCGGCATGGCAGTACGTCGAACTGGACAACATCGACGACACCGATACCCGAATCCGGCAGCTGTGCACGGCCGAGCGCGTCGCCGTCTGTGACCTGGCGAATCCGCCGGCCTTCCGGGTGGCGCTCATCCGCACGGCACCGGACCGGCATCGGATCGTGGTCACCAATCACCACATCGTGCTCGACGGCTGGTCGACGTCGATCCTGTTGCAGGAGATGTTCGCCGCCTACTACGGGCAGCGGCTCCCGGCGTCCACCTCGTATCGCAGGTTCGTCACCTGGCTGGCCGATCGCGACCTCGATGCCGCCCACACCGCATGGCGCGAGGTTCTCACCGGATTCGACACCCCCACCCTCGTCGGCTCCGCAAACAGGACGGGGCCCGGGCGCCGAGGCGAGGCCTCGTATCGGTTCTCGGAGCGGACGACTCACGCGCTCACCGAACTGGCGCGCTCGCATCACACCACCGTCAACACCGTGTTGCAGGCCGGTTGGGCGCAACTGCTGATGTGGCTGACCGGCCAACACGACGTCGTCTTCGGCGCCGCGGTCTCCGGACGCCCGACCGAGCTTCCCGGCGCGGAATCGGTTGTCGGGCTGTTGATCAACACGGTGCCGGTGCGCGCCACCATCGGCGCGGACACCACCACCACGCAGTTGTTGCACCACCTCCAGCAGGCCCACAACCAGACGCTGGATCACCAGCACCTGGCGCTCACGGCGATCCACCACATCACCGGCCACGACCAATTGTTCGACACGCTCTTCGTCTACGAGAACTATCCCGTCGACACCAGCGCGATGGCGGGTGCCCGTGAGTTCGCGGTCACCGACATGACCACACACGAATCCACCCATTACCCACTGACATTGGAAGCTCGCACGGGTGAGCAGCTCGGCGTGCGCCTGGAATACGACACCGGCATCTTCGACGCCGACACCATCCACATACTCATCACGCAGCTGGAACGCGTGCTGAAGGCCATGACCGCCGACCCGACCGCCCGACTGTCCACCTTCGACCTACTCGACGAGCCGGAACACGCCCGCCTCCGTGACTGGGGCAACCTGGCAACGTTGGAACGGCCCGCGACACCGGTCTCCATTCCGGCGTCCTTCGCCGCTCAGGTCGCGCGCACCCCCGATGCCGTGGCGGTCACCTGCGCCGGTCGCTCGATGTCCTACCGCGAACTCGACGCGTCGGCGAACCGCTTGGCGCACCTGTTGACCGAACGGGGGGCGGGGCCCGGACGGTGCGTGGCGCTGCTGTCCGCCCGCACGGCGGACGCGATCGTCGGCATCCTCGCGGTGTTGAAGGCCGGTGCGGCCTATCTGCCGATCGACCCGGCGCTGCCGCGGGACCGGATCGAGTTCATGATCGCCGATGCGGCACCGGTCGCCGCGATCACGACCGGAGGCTCGGCAGACCGGCTGGACGGGTCCGCGCTGCCGGTCATCGACGTCAACGACCCCCGGGTCTCGACATGCCCCATCACCGCCCTGCCGCTGCCGGATCCTGATGAGCTCGCCTACATCATCTACACCTCGGGAACGACCGGCGTACCCAAAGGCGTGTCGATCACCCACCACAACGTGACGCAGCTGGTCGGGTCGCTCGATCCCGATCTGGCCGCGCCACAACAGGTATGGACGCAATGGCACTCCTACAGCTTCGACATCTCGGGCTGGGAGGTATTCGGCGCCCTGCTCAATGGCGGACGGCTGGTCGTGGTGCCGGAGTCGGTGGCCGCATCCCCGGCCGACTTCCACCAGCTCCTGGTCACCGAAGAGGTCACGGTGTTGTGCCAAACGCCGACGGCGGTCAGCACGCTCGCGCCCGAAGGATTGGAGTCGGTGGCGTTGCTGGTCGGCGGTGAGCCCTGCCCGCCCGACGTCGTGGAGCGGTGGGCACCCGGCCGGGTGATGATCAACGAATACGGCCCGACCGAGACAACGATGTGGGTGACCTTGAGCGCGCCCCTTACAGCGGGATCGGATGTCGTACCGATCGGTGCGCCGGTGCCCGGCGCCGCGCTCGTCGTGCTCGACGGCTGGCTGCGCCCGGTCTCGGCCGGTGTCGTCGGCGAACTCTACGTGGCCGGACGCGGTGTCGGAGTGGGCTATTGGCGTCGGCCCGGACTGTCCGCTTCGCGGTTTGTGGCGTGCCCGTTCGGACCGCCCGGAACGCGGATGTATCGCACGGGGGATAGGGTGCGCTGGCGCGCCGACGGGCAACTCGAGTATCTCGGGCGCACCGACGATCAGGTCAAGATCCGCGGCTACCGGGTCGAACTCGGCGAAATCCGCACCGCGCTAGCCGAACTCGAGGGCGTCGAGCACGCGGCCGTGATCGCCCGCGAGGACCGCCCCGGCGAAAGGCGCTTGGTCGGTTACATCACCGGCACCGCCGACCCGGCCACCGTGCGCGCGGAACTGGCCCGACGGCTACCGGCCCACATGGTCCCGGCCTCGGTCATGGCACTGCAGGCGCTGCCCCTGACCGTCAACGGCAAGCTGAACACGCGGGCGCTGCCGGCGCCCCGGTACGCGGACGGCGACCGGTACCGGGCCCCGGCGAATTCGGTCGAGAAGGTCCTGGCAGACATTTACGCGCAGGTGCTCGGTGTGGAACGAGTCGGAGTCGACGACTCGTTCTTCGACCTGGGCGGTGACAGCATTTCGGCGATGCGGGCAACCGCGGCGATCAATGCGGCCCTGGGCGCGGGCCTGGCGGTGCGCACCCTGTTCTACGCGCCGTCCGTTCGGCGCCTCAGCCGGCAACTGGGCACGCCCGCGAGCGCCGAGGAGTTGGTGCCCGTCGAGACCCTCAACGAGGGCAGCGGTGTACCACTGTGGTGCATCCATGACGGCTTCGGACTCAGCTGGCCGTACCGAGCGTTGGGCCGGTACCTGGATTGCCCAGTCATCGGAATCAACCGCGTCCCACAAAACGGCGAGGGCGAACCCGAATCGATTCGGGCGATGGCGGCCAGATACGCCGACACGCTCCAAGCGCTCTATCCCGACGGGCCGTACAAGCTGCTGGGCTGGTCCTTCGGCGGCGTCGTCGCCCAGGAACTCGCGATCGAGCTCCAGAGACGCGGATGCGTGGTCCAAAGCCTGGTGTTGCTCGACGCTCCCTATTCGGCTACCAAGGGCGTAACCAGGCTCGGCGCCAACAAGATTCGCGCATCGGCCGAGAGTCAGATCCTTCAGCGAATTCTCCGCGCCAACGGCATAGACGCTCAGCCGGGTCCCCTCACCTATCAGCGCGCCGAAGAATTGATTCGCCAGAAGCTGGGCAGCTCCATCCTGCCGCCGAAAGAGCTGTTGGAGTTCATGGTCAACAGCGCCAACGCCAGCCAATCGTTCCTGGCCGAGCACGTGCCGGAGGTGTTCGACGGCGACATGGTCGTGTTCTCCGCCGCCCGCAACGGACACCGAAATGGCGGCGACCCAACGCTATTGGCGCAAATGCACAAGATGGGAACTCACCTGGCGGCCAGGTCGCGGCTGAAGAAGTGGAAATCGCATACCGCCGGTTCCTTCACGGCATACTCGATCGACTGCTCGCACTACGACATGTTGAGCACCGCGTCGCTCAACATGTATGGCGAGCACCTCAAATTTGCTCTGGAGAACGCGAGGCGGTCACGGTGAAGAAACGGCAAACGGTTGATTCGGTCGACTTTGCGCGCATGCCCAGGGGCGGGCCGGACGCCTCCTGGCTGGACCGGAGGTTACAAACCGACCGGCTTGAATACCTGGACCGCGACGACGTCGACGATCTCAAGCGCAGGGTGATCGCCGCGCTCGACCGCGCCGAACGACGACGGTCGCGCGCGCACGAGGGGTTGGCCCGGGTGGCGCTCGCCGAGGTGGCTGATGTGCCCTCCCCGAAGATCCTCGAACTCGGGGCCGGATTCGGCGGTCTGTCGCGCAGGCTGCTGGCCAACCACCCCACGGCGCATGTCACGGTCACCGACGTCGATCCCGCGTTCGTCGCCGAGGTCGCCGCCGGCGACCTGGGCGCACACCCGCGGGCGACGGTGCGGCAGATGGACGCCACCGCGATCGACGCCCCGGACGGCCACTACGACCTCGCGCTGTTCGCGCTGTCGCTGCACCATTTACCCCCCGAGCAGGCCGCCCGGGTGTTCGCCGAGGGAACCCGCGCCGCGAAGAAGTTGCTGATCATCGACCTCCGCAGGCCTCCGGCGCCGCTCCACGTCATGGTGCTGGCGGCGGTGCTCCCGTTCACTCGGCTGATCCCGTTGGCACACGACGGGGTCATCAGCTCGTTGCGGGCGTACAGCCCGTCGGCGCTGACGGCGCTCGCAAGGCATGCGGATCCGTCGATCAATGTCGAGTTCCGCACTCGGGCGCTCGGGCCGACGGTGGCGGTCGCCAGTCGCGCCTAGCCCTCCAATTCCCGCTTGAGGTTGGCCAAGACCTCGCCCTGAATCCTCTTCAGTCCCAATGGTGCAAACGTCTTCTCGAAGAATCCCTTGACGCCGCCCGCGCCGGTCCAGGTGGTCTTCACGGTGACGCTCGAGCCGGGCCCGGCGGGCGCCACGGTCCAGTTGATGATCATCGACGAGTTCGCGTCCTTCTCGATGACCGAGTGGCCGGCGACGTCGACGTTGACCTGCACGTCGCGGACTCGGGACTTGGTGGCCTGCAACTTCCACTTGGCGACCGTGCCGGCCCCCTGGCCGCCCTGTAACACCTGGTAGCCGCTGTACTGCGGGGACAGAATTTTCGGACGGACCGTCTCATAGTCCGCAACCGCCGCCAAGGTGGCGGTCGGCTCCACATTGACCAAAATCGTGCTGGCAGCACTCACCTGTCCCAAAACAACTCCTGAAGCTATGCCCGCCCGCGCTCGGGTGCACGGGCTGTGGTCGAAGACTAGGGTATATGTGGTGCCTGTCCCTGGATCTGCACTGTCGGCGCACAAGTCGGGCGTTGACCGGTTGATGGCGAGTTATCGATCCATCCCCGCGACGTCCGCCGTCCGGCTCGCCAAACCAACGTCAAATCTGTTCCGCGCCCGCACCAAACGTGACGCCCCGGGCCTGGACACATCGGGGCTGACCGGCGTGCTGGGTGTGGATCCCGAATCCCGCACCGCCGACGTCGCCGGCATGTGCACCTATGAGGACCTGGTCGCCGCGACCTTGCCTTTTGGCCTTTCGCCGCTGGTCGTCCCGCAGCTGAAGACCATCACGCTGGGCGGGGCGGTCAGCGGCTTGGGCATCGAGTCGGCGTCGTTCCGCAATGGCCTGCCGCACGAATCGGTGCTGGAGATGGACATCCTCACCGGTGCCGGCGAATTGCTGACCGCCTCCCGCACCGAGCACGCCGATCTCTTTCGCGCCTTTCCCAATTCCTATGGGACGCTCGGGTATTCGACCCGGCTGCGGATCGAGCTGGAGCCCGTCGCGCCGTTTGTGGCGTTGCGGCATGTGCGCTTCCGCTCGTTGCCCGAGCTGGTCGCGGCCATGGAACGCATCATCGACACCGGCGGCCAGGGCGGCACACCCGTCGACTATCTCGACGGCGTGGTGTTCAGCGCGGACGAAAGCTACCTGTGCGTGGGCCGGCGAACCACCAACCCGGGGCCGGTGAGCGATTACACCGGGAAAAACATCTACTACCAATCGATTCGGCACGACTTCCCAGGCGTGGAAGCCACCAAGGACGACCGGCTGACGATGCACGATTACTTCTGGCGCTGGGACACCGACTGGTTCTGGTGCTCGCGGGCATTCGGTGTGCAGAACCCCCGATTGCGGCGCTGGTGGCCGCGCCGCTACCGGCGCAGCAGCGTCTACTCGAAGCTCGTCGCCATGGACCAGCGGTTCGGTATCGCCGATCGGATCGAGAAACGCAAGGGGCGTCCGCCGCGGGAGCGGGTGGTCCAAGACGTGGAGGTTCCCGTCAAACGGACCTGCGAATTCTTGGAGTGGTTCCTGGGCAACGTGCCCATCACCCCCCTCTGGCTGTGCCCGCTGCGGCTGCGCGACCACGAGGGCTGGCCGCTGTATCCGATGCGGCCCGACCACACGTACGTCAATATCGGCTTTTGGTCTTCGGTGCCGGCGGGCACCACGGAAGGTGGAACCAACCGGAAGATCGAAGCGAAGGTGAGCGAATTCGACGGGCACAAGTCGCTATATTCCGACTCGTACTACGCCCGCGAGGAATTCGACGAGTTGTACGGCGGCGAGGCCTACAACACGGTCAAGAAAACCTACGATCCCGATTCCCGTCTCCTCGACCTCTACGCAAAGGCGGTACAACGGCGATGACGACGATCAAAGAACCCCACCGCACCACCGGCAAGCTCAGCATGGCGGAGATCCTGGAGATCTTCGCCGCGACCGGGCACCATCCCCTGAAGTTCACGGCCTACGACGGCAGCATCGCGGGCAGTGCGGACGCCGAACTGGGCCTGGACCTGCGAACCCCGCGCGGCGCCACCTACTTGGCCACCGCTCCAGGCGAACTCGGCCTCGCCCGCGCGTATGTGGCGGGCGACCTGGACCTCTACGGCGTCCACGCCGGTGATCCCTACCAGCTGCTCAAGACGCTCACCGACCGCGTCCAATTCAAGCGGCCGCCGGCTCGCGTCCTCGCGAACGTGGTGCGTTCGATGGGGCTCGAGCGGCTGGTGCCGGTCGCCCCGCCGCCGCAGGAGACGCCACCCCGGTGGCGCCGGATTGCCGACGGGCTGATGCACACCAAGACCCGCGACGCCGAGGCCATCCACCACCATTACGACGTCTCCAACACCTTCTACGAGTGGGTGCTCGGCCCGTCGATGACGTACACGTGCGCGGTCTACCCCGACGCCGACGCGACGCTGGAGGAGGCCCAGGACAACAAGTACCGGCTGGTCTTCGAGAAGTTGAGGCTGCAGCCGGGCGACCGGCTGCTCGACGTCGGCTGCGGGTGGGGCGGCATGGTCCGCTTCGCCGCCCGACGCGGCGTCCGGGTGATCGGCGCCACCCTGTCGAGTGAGCAGGCCAGGTGGGCGCAGCGGGCGATCGACGAGGAGGGACTCGCGGGCCTCGCCGAGGTCCGCCATTCCGACTACCGCGACATCGCCGAAGGCGGGTTCGACGCAGTGTCCTCGATCGGGCTGACCGAACACATCGGCGTGAAGAACTACCCGGCCTACTTCGGGTTCCTGAAGTCGAAGCTGCGCACCGGCGGCCTGCTGCTCAACCACTGCATCACCCGCCACGACAACAAGTCGACGTCGTTCGCGGGTGGTTTCACCGACCGCTACGTCTTCCCGGACGGCGAGCTGACCGGCTCGGGCCGCATCATCACCGAGGTCCAGGACGTGGGCTTCGAGGTGCTGCACGAGGAGAACTTCCGGCACCACTACGCGATGACGCTGCGGGACTGGTGCCGCAACCTGGTCGAGCACTGGGACGAAGCCGTCGACGAGGTCGGCCTGGCCACCGCCAAGGTGTGGGGCCTGTACATGGCGGCCTCGCGGGTGGCCTTTGAGCAGAACAACCTGCAGCTGCACCACGTGCTGGCGGCCAACGTCGACGCGTGCGGCGACGATCACCTGCCGCTGCGGCCCTGGTGGGCGCCCTAGCCTTCTGGCGGCGACCCTCCGCGCCCGGCCCCGCCGCGCTTGCGATCGCCGCTAGCCGGCGTCAGGCGTTATCGATCCGGCGCGCGCCCAGCTCGTTCTGTAGCAGCTCGAGCGCGACCTCCTCGGGGTCGCGGCGCGGCTCCGACGCCTCCGTGCGGCCGGCTTCGGCGAGCATGTGCTCCTCTTCGTCGCGCTGGGCCAGGTCGGGCGGGGGCTCGGCGGCCGGCGGTGCCGGCGGCGGCGACTCGACCGGTGTCGCGGCGCCCACCTCGCAGCGCACCCGCCAGTTGACGCCCAGGGCATCCTTGAGCGCTTCGGCGATGACGTCGGCGTTGCGCTGTTCGCACAGCCGCTTGGCCAGCGGCGCCGACGAATGCGTCAGCACCAGCGTGTTTTCCTCGATCGCCCGGACGGTCGCGCCCGCCAGCATCACCTCGGTGGTGCGGCTGCGCTGACGCACCTTTTCGCGCACGGTCGGCCACATGGTTCGCACCGCGGCGGCGTTGAGTTCGCCCGGCGCGGCCACCGGTTCGGCGACAGGCGGCGCCGGGACCGGCTCGGGGACCGCGGGCGCCGGGACCGGTTCGGGGACGGCCTCCGGCATGGGTACGGGCGGCGCCGACCTGGGCGGGGCTGCCTCCCGGGGCCGGGCGGCCTCCCTGCGCGGCCGCACTGGAGCGGCGACCGGCGGCGGGTGCGCGACGGCGGCCTCGGAGGCGGGAATGGACATGTCAAGCCGGGTCTCGATCCGCTCGACGCGCTGCAGCAGGGCCGACTCGGTGTCGCTGGCCGAGGGCAGCAGCAGCCGCGCGCAGACGACCTCCAGCAGCAGGCGCGGGGCCGTCGCCCCCCGCATCTCGCCCAGCCCGGCCTGCACGACCTCGGCGTAGCGGGTCAGGGTAGCCGACCCGAGGCGGGTCGCCTGGTCGCGCATCCGGTCGAGCACGTCCTCGGGGGCGTCCACCACGCCGCGGCTGACGGCGTCCGGAACGGCTTGGAGCACGAGGAGGTCGCGGAACCGCTCCAGCAGGTCGGTCGCGAAGCGCCGCGGGTCGTGGCCCGCGTCGATCACCGATTCCACCGCGCCGAACAGGGCCGCGGCGTCCGACGCGGCCAGGGCGTCCACCGCGTCGTCGATCAGCGCGACGTCGGTGGCCCCCAGCAGTCCGAGCGCGCGTTGGTAGGTGACGTGGGGCCCCCCGGGACCAGTCTCAGAGCCCGCCAGCAGCTGATCGAGCACCGAGAGCGTGTCGCGCGGTGAGCCACCGCCGGCACGGATCACCAGCGGGTACACCGCGTCGTCGACGACGACGCCCTCCTGTTCGCAGATCCGGCCGATCAACGCCCGCATGGTCTTCGGGGGTAGCAGCCGGAACGGATAGTGGTGGGTGCGCGACCGGATCGTCGGCAACACCTTCTCCGGTTCGGTGGTGGCGAAGATGAAGATGAGGTGCTCGGGCGGTTCTTCGACGATCTTGAGCAGGGCGTTGAAACCCGCGGTGGTCACCATGTGCGCCTCGTCGATGATGAACACCCGATAGCGCGACTGCGCCGGCGCGTAGAACGCGCGGTCCCGTAGTTCGCGCGTGTCGTCCACCCCGCCGTGGCTGGCGGCGTCCAGCTCGACCACGTCGATGCTGCCGGGGGCGTTCGGGGCCAGCGCCGTGCACGATTCGCAGACCCCGCACGGGTTGGCGGTGGGACCCTGCGCGCAGTTCAGCGACCGGGCCAGGATGCGCGCCGAGGACGTCTTCCCGCAGCCCCGGGGGCCGGAAAACAGGTAGGCGTGGTTTATCCGGCCGGCCTCCAGGGCGATCGACAGCGGTTCGGTGACATGCTCCTGCCCCACCACTTCGGCGAAGGTTGCCGGACGGTACTTGCGGTAGAGGGCCACGGTCAGCAGGCTACCGGCGCGGTCCGACCACGATGCGGGCACGGCAGGGCCCGCTGAGACGCCGGACAGTAGGCCCGGTGACTAGAGCGCGACGGGCTTTGAGTGTGCATCAGCGGCTTTCGGTGTGAGCCCTGGGCGATCCGGCTCGGCGTGTCGTCGCCCTCAGCTCACACTCGATGCGGCGGAGACGAGCAGCGACTCCGAGGCCGCCAGCAGCGCGCAGGTGGCCAGCCCGTCGACCGCGTCGCGCAGGTCGGGCAGCGACGGGAATGTCGGCGCGATCCGGATGTTCTTGTCCTCCGGGTCTTTCCGGTAGGGGAACGACGCCCCCGCCTCGGTCACCGCGATGCCCGCGTCCTTCGCCAGCGCCACGGTCCGGCGCGCCGTCCCGGGCCACACGTCGAGGCTGATGAAGTAGCCACCCTGGGGTTCGGTCCACGTGGCGATCTTGGAATCGCCCAGCCGCTTGTCCAGGATGTCCAGCGCCAGCTCGAATTTGGGCGAAAGTATCTGCTGGTGCCGCAGCATGTGCAGGCGCACGCCGTCGGCGTCGCGGAAGAAGCGCAGGTGCCTCAGCTGGTTGACCTTGTCCGGGCCGATCGACTTCTTGCCCGCGTATTGCAGGTACCACGCGATGTTGCCCAGCGAGCCGCCCAGGAAGCTGACGCCGGCGCCGGCGAAGGTGATCTTGGAGGTGGACGCGAAGACGTAGGGCCGGTTCGGGTTGCCGGCCTTGGCCGCCAGCCCGAGCACGTCGACCTGCCGGATGAAGTCGTGCGTCAGGGTGTGCACCGCGTAGGCGTTGTCCCAGAACAGCCGGAAGTCCGGCGCGGCCGTGCGCATCTGCACCAGCCGGCGCACGGTTTCCCACGAGTAGGTGATGCCGGTGGGGTTGCCGAACACCGGCACCGACCACATGCCCTTGATCGCCGGATCGGCGACCACCAGCTCCTCGATGAGGTCGACGTCGGGCCCGTCGGCCAGCATCGGGACGGGGATCATCTCGATGCCCATCGTCTCGGTGATGGCGAAGTGCCGGTCGTAGCCGGGAACGGGGCACAAGAACTTGACGCTCGCCTCGTCCTTCCAGGGGCGCTGCGAGTCGACGCCGCCGTACAGCATCGAGAAGGCGACCAGGTCGTGCATCAGCTCCAGGCTGGAGTTGTTGCCGGCGATCAGGTTGGGCACCGGGATACCGAGCAGCTCGCCGAAGATGGCGCGCAGCTCGGGCAGGCCGTGCAGACCGCCGTAGTTGCGGGTGTCGGTGCCCTCGCTGTCGCGGTAGTCGTCGCCGGGCAGGCTCAGCAGCTGGTTGGACAGGTCGAGTTGCTCCGGCGCCGGTTTGCCGCGGGTCAGGTCGAGGGCCAACTTCTTGGCCTGCAGAGCCGCGTAATCCTGCTGGTTGCGCGCGTGCGCGGCGGCGAGCTCTTCCGGGCTGAGGGAATCCAGCGACACGGCGGACCCTTTCGCTGTTCCTGGCGGCGATCGCACGCGCGGCTAAGCCGGGCGCAGCGGGTCGCCACTCATCAAACCTGGCGGCGATCGCAAGCGCGGCGGAGCCGGGCGAAGCGGGTCTGCCACTCAATGGACATAGGGGACCCCGCGCACCCGACAGAGCCCATTGACCCTTGCTGCCTTCCGGCCCTGGGGGAGTTCACAGGATAGACGCCGCGCGGGGTCCACCGCGAGTGTAATACCTGGCGCGGAGCGCGTGGTGGCCGCTATGGCGGCCTCGGTTACCATGGCCACGGAGGATTCGCCTAGTGGCCTATGGCGCTCGCCTGGAACGCGGGTTGGGTTAACAGCCCTCGCGGGTTCAAATCCCGCATCCTCCGCAATTGGTCCGCCATGCGGACAAAGCACGAATTGGTATGGATTCGGGTTGGCCGCCTTTAGGCTGGCGTGAACTCAACAGCACGAGGAGGGGTATGGGGCGCAAGATTGCCGTGCCGTGGCACCTGCTGTTCTCCCTCGTCGCCGGCGCCCTGTACTTCTTTTTCGTGTTGCCCCGTTGGCCGGAGCTGATGGGTGACACCACGCATTCGTTGGGAACGGCGCTGCGTATCACGACGGGTGCGCTGATCGCCTTGGCCGCGCTGCCTGTCGTTTTCAACCTGCTGCGGGTGCGCAAGCCGGAGCTGGGGACGCCTCGGCTCGCCCTGACGCTGCGGGTCGCCTCGATCGTCTGCCATGTGCTGGCGGGTGTACTGATCATCGGAACGGCGATCAGCGAGATCTGGCTGAGCCTGGACACCGCGGGACAGTATCTGTTCGCCATTTATGGGGCGGCCGCGGCGATCGCGCTGCTCGGTTTCTTCGCGTTCTACCTTTCGTTCGTCGCCGAGTTGCCGCCCCCACCGCCGAAACCGATCAAGGTGAAGGAACCCAAGAAGCGCCGGCTGCGCGGCAAGAAGTCCGACGAGGCCGAAACCGACGAAGACACCGAAGCCGCCGACGAAGACACCGCGGCCGAGACCGAAGAAGCCGAGACCGAAGAAGCCGAGGCCGGCGAGCCGGAGGAGGCCGAGACCGTCACGGCCGAGAGCTCCACGGCCGCCGAGCCCGACGCCACGGCGGAACCCCAGGCTGCGACCGAAGAGCCCGCCGAGGAGACCGAGGAAGGCCCGGCCAGGTTGCGCAACCGTCGCCCGACGGGGAAGGGGTCGCACCGGATGCGGCGCCGGCGCACCAGGGGCGGGGTCGCCCTCGATGAGGAATAGCCGGACCTGATCAGTCGCGCCGCCGCAGGCGCTCCACGTAGGCGGCGATGCGTTGCCGGGTCTCGTCCGCGCCCCACATCTGGCGGACCTCGTCGTCGACAGCGCCACCCTCGCGGATCCGCGCCATCGCCGGGGCCCGCAGCTGGGTCTTGGTCCGGCGGTAGGCGGCGGCGGGGATGCCGCCTAGATCCGAGGCCTCGGCCACAGCCTCCTCGAGGAGATTGTCGGCGACGACGCGATGGGCGAGTCCACGAGCGACGGCCTCCGGCCCCCGATAGTTGCGTCCAACCAGCAGCACTTCCTCGGTGTGGTCCCCGCACGCGTAGCGCATCACCTCCAGCGCCGCGACCGGGAACGGCACGCCGACGCGCACCTCGGCCGCTCCGATGGGCGCCTCGGGCCCGATGAGGCGGCGGTCGCAGGCACACGCGAGCACGCACCCGCCCGCGATGGCGGCGCCGTTGATCGCCGCGACGGTCGGTCCCGGATAGGCGAACACCGCCTCGAACGCCGCGGACAGCGCCGGGACCAGCCGATCGGTGTAGGCGGCGCCCCCGTCGACCACGCGGTTGAGGTCGACCCCGGCACTGAACGCCCGGCCCGCCCCGGTGACAACCAGCGCGCCGGGGTCCGAACGGCCCAGGTCGCGGACCGCCGAGGTCAGCGCCTCGAGCAGCTCGACGTCCTGGGCGTTGACGGGACCCGAGGACATGGTCAGCACCCGCACGGATTCGACGGTCTCGATGTCGATCATCGTCACATCCTCGGTCAGCGGCTCACGGCCGCGATGACGACCGGAATGTCGGTGTTCTCGTCGGTGTGGTAGCTGGCGCACACGCGGTGGTAGCCGTCGGCGATCTGCAACGGGGCACCGGTCGGGAAGTCGCCGCGCACCAGCAGGATGGGCGACAGCGGTTGCCCCTTCTCGATTTTGGTGAGGTCGGCCGCGACGTGCGGATTGTCGACGGGCAGTAGGCCCAGGCGTGCCGCACGCAGGATGTCCTTGGCCTTCCGGTGCGTGACCGTGCCGGCCTTCAACTTTTTGATCACCTTTTTCACGGTCGCGGGGTCCGCGAGCATGGTGAGGTAGTCCGCGGCCGCCGGAAAGTCATGGGCCTCAGGCTTTTCCAGCCACTTCACGCTCAGCATCGCGTGCCTCCCTTTTGTCAGCGCCGACCCCGACGCAGCCTACCGGCTCGACGCCGCGAAATTTGGGATCGGTAGCGAATCCGGGGGTCTGTACTTGCGCCATGACGACGCCATCGGGGCGGCGCATGGAGGAAGGAAATCGCAAAGTGAAACGACTTCTCGCGGCTGCGATTGGGACACTGGGCGCCGCATCGGTGCTCGTGGGGTGTTCCAGCGGCGGCCACACGGCCAGCCCGGCATCGAGCACGGCACCCAGCGTCGCCCACGGCGGCGGGGCGCAGGTCAAGGTGGGCGGCACCGACCTGGCGGGCCTGGACCCGGCTTCGGTGACCTGCGTGAAGACCGGCGGCAAGATCAACATCGGCAGTGGTTCCAGCGGCGGACGGCAGGCGCTCGCCGTCGTGATGACCGACGAGTCCACCCCGAAGGTCGAGTCGCTGGCAATGGTTGTCGACGGCAACGCGCTGTCGGTCAGCAACAACATGGGTGCGAAGGTCGGCTCGGCAGACGTGGCGGTGGACGGTAAGACCTACACCATCACGGGCCAGGCGCAGGGCGCCGACCTGAAGAATCCGATGGCCGGAATGATCACCAAGGACTTCAACATCAAGGTGACCTGCGGCTGATCGGTCGCGACCGGGCGGCGGACGTGCTCACTCACGCGTCCGCCGCTCGCCGCTTTCCCTGCCCGGACCACATCCGCGGACTTATGATGCAGCCGTGTCAATCCCCGACGAATTGGACAACGCGCGCCGCCTGGCGTACGCGGCCGACGAAGCCGGGGCCCGTGATCTGTTGCTGTCCTTGATACCGCGCATCGAGCGGGAAGACCGGGACGATCTGATGCTGGAAGTCCTTGCGCAGCTCGGCGAGATCTATCTCGACCGTGGCGCGAATGACGGCGTGCGCGAATCCATCCGGCGCATTCAAGACTGCGTATCGATCTATGCGAGCATGCCCGCCGACGCCGGCATCACGCACATGATCCGTCGGTACTCACGGCGGGCTCAGTTTCTGCAGGCCGGCCTGGCCGCGGCGATCGGCGACCACGAAGGCGCGGCCGCGGCGTTGGCCACGCTGGACGACGACGGCTCGGACGCGGACCTTCCCGACCTGGCCGACGAACACGCGCGCCTGCGCATCCATGCCCGGGTCCTGTGCGCGACGGCGCTCTGCGACGACGACCTACATGTCCGGTCGGTTCCGCTGTGGCAGAACGTCGTTGGCGCCATGGAAGACTACACCGGTACGGGCGCGGACGCTGACCACGTTCGGGTCGTCGCCGGTACCGGCTACGGAAGGTTCTGCGTCGAAACCGGCCGGCTATCGGAAGCGGATCCCTGGCTGCGCCGCGCGGAAGCCCGGGCCCAGGCCAACGGCTGGGAACTTGCCACGGCGCGAGCGCAATTGGAGCGGGCGGCGGCGTGCTGGGCGGCCAACAACCACGCCGGCACCGAGCAACTGGTTTCCGAGGCCTACCCCGTCATCGCCCGTCACGACCGGGCACACGACGCCGCCCGCTGCTGGCTTTTCATGGGACTCACCCGGCTGGGGGCGGGCAAGCTGGAAGCCGCCGACGAATGCTGGGAACACGCCGAGCGGCACTGGCGGGAATTGGGAAAGCCGCTGTATCTGCACCGTATCCTGTTGCAACGTAGCTGGATAGCGATCTTCTGGAGCCGCTTCGCCGACGCGGTCGAGCTGATCGCCCAGGCCCGTGAACTGCTCGACTCGTCGCCGCGCAGCAGCTGGCTACAGTACGCGCTGCTCGACAATCATCTCGGAACCGTGTGGCGCGCCGACGCGTTGGCCGACCTCGGCTTCGACAGCTCGGGCGATCCCGACGAGACGCTGCAGGAGACCGAGGCGCGCCAGGCGGAGGGGCTCGGCATCCTCCACGGCGAGGTCGGCACCGAAAAATACCGGCGCGCCATGACCAAACTCCAGCAGGCCGCCGAGCTCAAGGTTCCCGCAGCGCTGGCCGTTGACTCGGTGCGGTATTCGATCGCCGACGCCGACGCGAGATCCCGCTGGGCCACCACCGTTTCCGGCCCCGTCCTGGCCGGCGCCTTCGCCGTCGCCTGGGAATGGGAGAACACCGAGCTGATCAGCCAACTGGTCGAATACCACAGCGCGCGCGGGACTTTCGATACCGGTGACCAGCGGCCGCGCACCGGCGAATGGGCATCGACGGCCACCCCAGCGGTCCCGGTCGATCCCGATCTGGAGCCCGCGCCCGCGCTGGCGGCGGCCGGCTCGCCGGCTACCGGTGGCGCATCGCTGACCCGGCTCGGGCCGTTGCCGCCGCTGCGCATGCAGCCCGAAGCGGAGCCGATCCTGAGCCAGTATCGTGAGCTGGCTCTCCAGCGCTACGGCCGCGCGGTCACCGCGGCCGAGGCGGCCTGGTCGACGTGGCCATGAGCGAGACCGATCGAACCACGCTGATCCTGAGGTATGCCGACGTCGGGATCGCCACCTACGCCAGCTTGCGGGTCGTCGGGGAGCCGTCGCGGACCGTCAACTGGGTCATCGAAGAGCCGCTGCTGCTGGCCGCGCTCGACGAACTGGTGAGCGCCCTGCCCGAGCCGTACGGCACCGAGGGACGGCGCGACGCCATCGAGCGCGCGCTGACCACCGGGCCCTTCGCGGCGCCGGACAGAGAGCTGACGCTCGCCTACATCCTCGGGGTGCTGTTGATCGGCTCCCCCGGCTGGCAGCTGTTGACCGAGTGCGTGACCCAGCCGCGGGCGGTGCTGTTCGTCTCGCCCAGCGCGCGGCTGGCTCGGGTTCCCTGGGGACTGCTGGCGTTGCCGAAATCGGGGCCCAGCAAGGAAGAATTGGTGCGCGCGCGCCAGGATGCCATCACCGCAAGCGGCCGGACGGCGGCCCGAATCCCGTGGCAGCTCGCCGATATCGAAAAGCACACCGACGGTCACCGGCTGATGGAACTGGTCGACGTGTTGCTGGCGGTCCCGCCGAATATCGTGCACTCGCCGCGGGTGACGGTCTCCTGGGGCGCGAGGAAGGACGGTCCGCCGCTCCTGGTGCTCGATCCCCGGGTGCCGGGACAGCGCCCCGACTCGGCGCTGGGCTCGGTGCTCGGCAGGCCCTCGCCTGCAACGCCATTGGCACAATACTTCACCGACGTGCTGGAGCACCGGCCGGTGCTGCCGTCCGTGGACGCCGCGGTCGAATTGTTCCGTCGCCAGGATGCCGACCGCACGTGGCTGGCCAAGCTGTTGACCCTTGCGCCGAGCAGGCTGCTGTATGTGGGCCACGCCAGTTCGGCCGACGGCCAGGCCGATCGGGCCGCGCTGCACCTCGCCGACACCGCCGAGATACCCGGCGACGCCGAGGCTATCGGCGATCACCGCCCGCTGACCGCCTCGGACCTGATGTCCTTAGCGCTGCCGATGCCGCCGCGGGTGGCCCTGCTCGCCTGCGGCTCGGGTGGGGACTACCAATTCGACGAGGCGACCGGGCTGGTGGCGGCGATGATCCTGGGCGGCGCCCAGTTGGTGACGGCCACCCTGTGGTCGCTACCCACGTCCGCGGCGTATCGCCAGTTCACCACGGCCACCGCCGATCCGATGGCCGGTGTCGTTGTCGCCGTGGATCGCGCCCAT
>NZ_LZJJ01000159.1:0-18719 GCF_001667625.1 Mycobacterium sp. E1715 | reverse complement strand
CGCATCGCCGCGTCACGGGCCGCCCAACAGACGGCGGCGTTCGAAGCCGGCGACCCATCGATTCCGACGACGATGCCGTGGCGGTTTGCCATTGCGGACATGATGTTCTCCCTCTCCTCCCCCAAAACGCTATGGCGCGACCGACCGTCGATCATGAGGCTTTAGTCACCAACCGCATGGCCATGAGGCCCCCTTGCGCCGACGGGCCTTGACGGCCGCGTGCGCTGTGGCATCGTCGTCGGAATCGATGGGTCGCCGGCTTCGAACGCCGCCGTCTGTTGGGCGGCCCGTGACGCGGCGATGCGACACGTCCCGCTGACCATCGTCCACATGGTGAACGCGATGGTGCCGATGTATCCGGCCCTTCCCCTGTCGACGGGCGTGGCCGTGTGGCAGGAGGAGCAAGGCCGAGAGGTGCTCGAGCAGGCGGTCAAGATCGCCGAGGACGCCGTCACCACCGACCGCAAGATCGACGTCCGAAGCGAGCTGCGTTGTGCGCCCCCGGTGCCCACGCTGGTCGAGATGTCCAAAGAGGCCGAGATGGTCGTCGTCGGAAGCAACGGACGCGGCGCGGTGGGCAGGCTGCTGCTGGGCTCGGTGAGCAGCAGCGTGGTCCGCGGCGCGCGCTGCCCGGTCGCCGTGATCCGCGACGAGGATCCGCTGATGGAGCACCCTCAGCAGGCGCCGGTGCTCGTGGGCATCGACGGCTCGCCCGCCTCGGAGGTTGCGGTGGCCGTCGCTTTCGACGAGGCGTCGCGTCGCGGAGTCGGGCTGACCGCCCTGCACGCGTGGAGTGACGTCGACGTCTTCGAACTGCCCGGGGTGGACTGGTCGGCGGTGAAGGGGGAAGCCGAGCGGAGCCTGGCCGAACAGCTGGCCGGCTGGCAGGAACGTTATCCCGACGTCACCGTGCACCGGGTCGTCGTATCCGACCGGCCTGCGCGGCAGCTCATCGAACAGTCGGAGTCCGCCCAACTCGTCGTCGTGGGCAGCCACGGCAGGGGCGGCCTGTCGGGCGTGTTGCTGGGCTCGGTCAGCAACGCCGTCGTCCATTCGGTCCGCATGCCCGCCATCGTCGCCCGACCGTCGTAGGGTCGCGCCGCCGCCGTGCCGTTTCTCGATGTGCACGAAACCCACACCGGCGTCGTCATTCTCGCCGGCGACCGCGCATACAAAGCCAAGAAGCCGGTGCTGACCGACTTTCTCGACTTCCGCGCGCCGCAGCAGCGCGAGCACGCCTGCCGCCGGGAGGTCGAGCTGAACGGCCGGCTCTCGCCCGACAGCTACCTCGGCGTCGCCCACCTCACCGACCCGCTCGGCGGGCCGGCCGAACCGGTCGTGGTCATGCGGCGCTACCGCGACGAGGACCGCCTCGCGCACCTGGTGGCCCACGACACCGCGGAGTCCGTGCACCGCGTGCTGGACGCGGTCGCGGCCGTGCTGGCCCGCTTCCACGAACGCGCCGAGCGCGGCGAGCGGATCGACGCCCAGGGCGGGGCCGGCGCGATCGAGGGGCGCTGGCGGGAGAACCTGTCTGAATTGGAACGCTATGCGAGCCAGTCGATTCCGGGGGTCGAGGCCGACGACGTCGACCTGCTGCGGCGCCTGGTGGCCCAGTTCGTCGCCGGGCGCTCGCGGCTGTTCGAGCGGCGCATCCGCGAGGGGCGCATCGTCGACGGGCACGGCGACCTGCTCGCCGACGACATCTTCTGGGTCGGTGGCAGCCCCGCGCTGCTGGACTGCCTGGAGTTCGACGACCGGCTGCGCCACGTCGACTGCATCGACGACGCCGCCTTCCTCGCGATGGACCTGGAGTTTCTGGGCCGCAGGGACTTCGGCGACCACTTCCTGAGGCGCTACGCCGAGCACGCGGGCCGGGCGGCGCCACGGGCGCTGGCCGACTTCTACATCGCCTACCGGGCCGGGGTGCGGGCCAAGGTGGACTGCGTCCGGGTTTCGCAGGGCAGCCCAGGCGCGTCCGGCGACGCCGCGCGCCACCTGGCCATCGCCACCCGGCACCTGCAGAGCGGCACCGTTCGGCTGGCGCTCGTCGGCGGCAACCCCGGCACCGGGAAGTCCACCGTGGCGCGCGGGCTGGCCGAATCGTTTGACGCTCAGCTTATTTCCACCGACGACGTGCGCCGGGAGCTGAGGGACTCGGGTGCCATCGCCGGTGAGCCCGGCGTGCTGAACGCCGGGCTCTACAGCCCCGACCAGGTGACGGTGGTCTACGAGACCGCGCTGAGCCGCGCGCGGCGGTTGCTGGGCGAGGGGCACTCGGTGATCCTCGACGGCACCTGGCGCGATCCGCGGACGCGCGAGCAGGCTCACCGGCTGGCCACCGAGACGCATTCGGCGCTCGTCGAATTCGTGTGCTCGGCGACGGCCGACGTGGCGGCCGACCGGATCAAGACCAGGCCCGCGGGCACTTCGGAGGTCACCCCGGAGATCGCCGCCGCCCTGGCCGCCGGGCATGCCGACTGGGTCGGCGCGCACCGGATCGACACCTCGCGGCGCCCCGACCTCGTCGCCCGCGAGGCGCACGACCTCTGGGCGCGCACGACATAACGCCCTCGGCAGGTGCCAACGTCCCGGCCGTCGGGGACCAACGGCCCTGCCCGCACCCGCGCACGGCGCATACAGTTTGCCTCACCGAAGTCGACGAAACGGTGGACATGGACGCGAAAGTGCCGACCGAGCAGGTCATCCGGGACGCGGTGACCCTCGCGTGCCGCGCTCCTTCGCTGCACAACAGCCAGCCCTGGCGGTGGGTGGCCGACGGCACGAGGCTGCACCTGTGGGCCGACCCGCAGCACGCGATGCACGCCACCGACCACACCGGCCGGGAGCTGATCCTGAGCTGCGGGGCCGCCCTCGACCACCTAAGGGTCGCCATGGCCGCCGCGGGCTGGGAAAGCGTCACCGAACGGTTCCCCACCGAGGGCAGGCCGGATCACCTCGCGAGCGTGGGCTTTCTGCCCGTGGAGAACGTGACGCCGCAGCGCCGCTTGCGGGCCGAAGCCATCCTTCGCCGCCGCACCGACCGGCTGCCCCTGGGCGCACCGGCCGCGTGGCCCACGCTGCATGCGGCCCTGATCCGCGCGGTGACACCATACGACGTTTCACTGGACGTGGTCGACGACGACGAGCGGCCGAGGCTGGCCGAGGCGTCGCGGCTCACCGGGGAGCTGCGCCGAAGCGACACCTCCTATCTGACCGAATTACGTTGGTGGACATCACCCTTCGAAGCGAACGCCGAACACGTGCCCGAAAGCGCTCTGCTGTCCAGTTCCGAGGCCGCGCGCGTCGACATCGCCCGCGCGTTCCCGCCGGCGGGTGGGGGCCGCCGCCGCGCCTCCATCGAGGCGGACCACTCCAAGATCGTGGTCCTGTCCACCCGTCACGACGATGCGCCGACCGAGGTGCTGCGCTGCGGTGAGGCGCTGTCGGCGGTGCTGCTCGAATGCACTGTGGCCGGCATGGCCACCTGCACGTTGACCCACATGACGGAGATGTCGCAGAGCCGCGACATCATCAGGCAGATCACCGGCGGTTCGGGCCAGCCGCAGCTGCTGATCCGGGTCGGCCGGTCACCGGCCGGGGACCCACACGCGAAACCCACCGCCCGGCGTCCGGTGACCGAGGTCCTCGAGATGCGTGGGTGACCGGACATGCCCAGGACCACCGCAAGGACGAAGCCAAGGAGGTGCCATCGATGACTCGGCACTGGCTGGTGATGGAAACGAACGGGGAGGGCGGTGAGGCTCCCTTCGTCGCGCGAGTCGCGGGCGCGGGCCGGCATCTGCCCGGGACCCACCTGACGACCGACGAGCTGATGGCGTCCACCCGCCACCGCACCCACATCGACCTGGAACGGCTGACCGGGATCCGCGAACGCCGGGTGTCGGTGGGCGATGAGGATTCCTACACCCTGGCCAGTTCGGCGGCGCTGAACTGCCTGGCCACCGCGCAGCAGGATCCGGCGGCGCTGGACGTGGTGATCAGCTGCAGCATCACCAAGTTCCGCGACGGGCTGACCCAGTGGCTCGAGCCGACCATGAGCAGCGCCGTGGCGCGCGGGATCGGGGCGGTGAACGCGATGACGTTCGACGTGTCCAACGCGTGCGCCGGAATGCTCACGGGCGTAACGATCTTGAACAACTGGATTCGCCAGGGCGTCGTCGAGCGCGGGCTCGTCGTCAGCGGTGAGTACATCTCGCAGCTCTCCAACAATGCCGCCCGGCACATCCGCAACATCATGAGCAAGGAGCTGGCCTGCCTGACCCTGGGCGATGCCGGCGCGGCGCTGCTGCTGGAGCGGGCGCCGGCCGGTTCGGCCGGCATCGCGCTGGCGGGCTTCACCACCGTGGCCGACTACAGCCGGCTCTGCCTGGCGTATCCGCAGGGCGACGACCCGGGCGCGCGCATGTTCACCAACTCCCGCGCCATCCAGAAGGCCGCGATAGCCAACACTCCGCTGCTGCTGAGCGAAGTGCTTGACACCGTTGGCCTTTCGATCCACGACATCGATCACGTCATCACCCACCAGACGTCCGCGCGCGCGATCCGCAAGGGAATGGCCCGGATGTCGGAAGTGTTCGGCGACAGCCCGCGCCACGACGCGGTGATCACCGTCGACCGCTACGGTAACACCGCCTCGACGACCCACACGGTGGCGCTCGTCGAGGAACTCGAGGCCGGGCGAATCAAGCCGGGAGAGCGAATCGCGTTGCTGGCGTTGGCCTCCGGGCTTGAAATCGGTGTGGTCTTGTTGACCCTGGACGAGGATGTGGTGAGCCGCTATGGGCACGGTGATTGATCGGATCGACGTCTCGCACCCGCGGCTGCGCGGGCGCCACAGCGCGTTGCACCTGGCCGTCGTCGCCGCCAAGGACTGCCTGAAGCGGGCCGGATGCGAGGCGAAAGACCTCGACCTCGTCATCAACGCAGGCATTTACCGCGACCGCAACCTCGGTGAGCCGGCGCTCGCCGCGCTGATCCAGGACGACATCGGCGCCAACCCGGAGGATCCGCACGCAGGCGCCCACGGCACGTTCTCCTTCGACATCGCCAACGGCACATGCGGGCTCCTGACTGCGCTGCAGATCGTCGACGGCTTCATGCGCAGCCGCGCCATCCGGCGCGCGCTGGTGGTCGCCAGCGACGCCGACCCCGGCCACGGGATGAGCGAGCACTTCGGATTCTCGGGCGCCGGCGCAGCGATGCTGTGTGGTTGGTCCGACGGCGACTACGGCCTCAGCCGGGTGTCCTGGGTGAACGACCAGAGCGAAAATGGTGACGAAACCTTCAGCGCTACAGTTGGTTTCGCCGACTCGCGCAACGTCCTGCGGTTTTCCGAGTCGGCGGCGATGGACGAGCGGTTCGCCGCGGCGGCCGGTCGGGCGGTGTCGGCGTGCCTTGCCGAGCAATCGGTGCGCCTGTCCGACGTCGACGCGATCGTCGCCGCCCCCGCCCGGTCCGGATACCGCGCCGCGCTGGGCGCCCGGCTGGGCGTGCCGGTCGAGGAGATCAGCGTCGCCGACGACGAACGCATGCACACCGCCGCCCTGGCCGCCGCGTTCGGAGCGCGGGCCGAGCGGTTGCCGTCGGGAGCGCGGGTCCTGTTCGTCGCGGCCGGGGCCGACGTCGTCGCCGGCGCCGCCCTCTATCGCCAGCCACCGCGGGACGCCTCAAGCGCCACGCTGGCGTGACACTCGAGCTCCAGCGTCACGCTGGCGTGACGCTCGGCCGTTGCACCGCGCGCTCGAGGTCCAGGATCTGCCGGGTGGTCTTGACCACCACGTCGGGGTTCAGGCTGATCGAGTCGATGCCGCAGCGAACCAGGAACTCGGCCATGTCGGGGTAGTCCGACGGCGCCTGACCGCACAACCCGGAGTGAATCCCGTTGCGGCGGCAGCCCTCCACGGCCAGACGGATCATCTCTTTGACTCCCGCGTCGCGTTCGTCGTAGTCGAAGGCCACGATCTCGCTGTCCCGGTCGACCCCGAGGGTCAGCTGGGTGAGGTCGTTGGATCCGATGGAGAACCCGTCGAAGCGCTTGGCGAACTCGTCGATGAGGATGACGTTGTTGGGGATCTCGCACATCGCGTACACCTTGAGCCCGTTCTCCCCGCGGCGCAGACCGTGTTTGGCCATCTCGGCCAGGACCAGGTCCGCCTCGGCCACCCGGCGCACGAACGGCACCATCAGCACGACGTTGGTCAGCCCCATCTGTTCGCGCACCCGCTTCATCGCCCGGCACTCCAGCGCGAATCCCTCGGCATAGGCCGGGTGCGCGTAGCGCGAGGCGCCGCGGAAGCCGATCATCGGGTTGCTCTCGGCCGCTTCGAAGCCGCTGCCGCCGACCAGGCTGGCGTACTCGTTGGTCTTGAAGTCCGACATCCGCACGACGACGGGCTTGGGCCAGAAGGCGGCGGCGATGGTGCCGATCCCTTCCGACAGGCGCTCGACGAAGAATTCGGCGCCGTCGGAATAGGCGTACGTCAGCGTGTCGATGGTCCGCCGGGCCTCGGGGTCGTCCACCCGGTCGGGGTGGAGCAGGGCCAGCGGGTGCACCCGGATGTACTCGTTGATGATGAACTCCATCCGGGCCAGTCCCACGCCGTGGTTCGGCAGGAACGACGTCTTGAACGCCAGGTCCGGGTTGCCGAGGTTGAGCATGATCTCGGTCTGCGGGCGCTCCTGGTCGGACACCTCGGTGTGGTCGACGCGAAAGCCCAACTCGCCGCGGTAGACCCGCCCCGTGTCGCCCTCCACGCACGACACCGTGACGAGCTCGCCGTCGGGCACGGTCGTGGTGGCGTTCCCCGCGCCGACGACGGCGGGAATGCCGAGCTCGCGGGCGATGATCGCCGCGTGGCAGGTGCGCCCGCCGCGGTTGGTGACGATGGCCGCCGCGATCTTCATGATCGGTTCCCAGTCGGGCGTGGTGATGTCGGCGACCAGCACGTCGCCGGGCTGGAACTCCGACAGCTTCCCTAGGTTGTCCATCCGCCTGGCGATGCCCGTGGCGACCTTCTCGCCGACCGAGCGGCCCTCGGCGAGCACCTCCTTGCGTTCGGCGCCCTTGCCCTCGAGCACGTAGCTTTCGATCATCGTCTGGCTGCGCTGGGAGGCCGCGGTTTCGGGGCGCGCCTGGACGATGTAGATCCGCCCGTCGAGACCGTCCTTGGCCCATTCGATGTCCATCGGCCGCCCGTAGTGGCCCTCGATGGCGCAGGCGTAGCCGGCCAGCTCCAGGACGTCGTCGTCGGTGACGCAGAACCGGGCCCGGTCTGCCTTCGGCGTGGGGATGTTGCGGGTGGTGTTCTTCGTCTCGCCCTCGACGAAGATCATCTTGACCGCCTTGTCCCCGATCAGCCGGCGCAGCACCGCCCGGTGGCCGGCCTGATACGTCGGCTTGTGCACGTAGAACTCGTCGGGGTCGACGGCGCCCTGGACCACGTTCTCGCCGAGCCCGTAGGCGCCGGTGATGAATACGACGTCGTGGAAGCCGGATTCGGTGTCCAGGGTGAACATCACCCCGGACGAGGCGAGGTCGGAGCGCACCATCTTCATGACGCCGATCGACAGCGCCACCTTGAAGTGGTCGAAGTCCTGGTCGATCCGGTAGTGGATGGCCCGGTCGGTGAACAGGCTCGCGAAACACCGGCGGCAGGCGTCCAGCAGGCTCTCGGTGCCCTTGATGTTGAGGAAGGTCTCCTGCTGGCCGGCGAAGCTGGCGGTCGGCAGGTCTTCGGCGGTCGCCGAGCTGCGCACGGCCAGGCTGACGTCTTCGCCGTATTCCTCCTGCAGCTGCCGGTAGGCGGCGGTGATCTCGGCGGCGAGTTCCGGGGGAAGCCCTGCGCCGTAGACGATTTCGCGGGCCCGCTTGCCCTTGCGGGCCAGCGCGGTGACGTCGTCGGGGTCGAGGTCGTCGAGCGCGGCGTGCAGCGCGTCCCAGGCGCCGGCGCTGTCCAGCATGTGCCGGTAGGCCTCGGCGGTGATCGCGAACCCATGCGGGACCCGCACGCCCTGTCCGGTCAGCTTCTGGAACATCTCGCCGAGCGAGGCGTTCTTCCCGCCGACGAGCGAGACGTCGGAGATGCCGATCTCTTCGAAGAAGCGGACGTAGGTGAAATCGCTCATGGTGTTCTTCCTTCGGTGGGTTGCATCAGTGCGCTTCGTCGATGCGGCAGGCGTGGACCGGGCGGCGGTCGCGGGCCGAGCCCATGCGCGGCCGCGCGTGCAGAAGGGCGGGCGGCGCGGTCAGGCCGGGGCGGGCGGCGAAAGCATCTGCCTCGCTGCTCAATTGATCTCCCGTCACCCGCCTCACGATATGCCCGGGGGCACGAGGCCACAGCCGCCGTTTGGCCTCAGTACTTGGGGACTTACGGCCCTGCCAGCAGCGCATTGCGGCGCGGAAAGTAGCACCATGGAGCAATTGACCGCCCTGGATGCCGGTTTCCTGGAGGTCGAGGATTCCGATCCGCACGTGAGCCTCGCGGTCGGCGGGGTGTCGATCGTGGAGGGGCCGGCCCCGACGTACGAGGAGTTCTTCGCGTCGTTCGCCGAACGGGTCGCGACGATCCCGCGGTGCCGGCAGGTGCTGCGGACCCATCCGCTCGACCTGCGCCCGCCGAACTGGGTGGATGACCCGCACTTCGACCTCGCGCGCCATCTGCACCGCATCGCGCTGCCACATCCCGGTGGTGACGCGGAGCTGTTCGAATTGATCGCGTCGCTGATGGAGCGCCGGCTCGATCGCGAGCGCCCGCTGTGGGAGTGCTGGATCATCGAGGGGCTCAGCCGAAATCGATGGGCGGTGCTGACCAAGATTCACCACTGCATCGCCGACGGCATCGCCACCACGCAGCTGCTGTCGAAGTTCAGCGACGACGGCGACGGCGACACGTTCGCCGCCGACGTCGGCGCTGCCAGGTTGTCGGCCCGGTCGGGGCCCGCCAAGGTGAACCTCAACCCGTTGAGCTGGGCGAGCGGTATCGGCCGCAGCGCGTTCGCTGCGGTGACCGCGGCGGAACACGCGGCGATCGGCGCGGCCGAGCTCGCGGCGGGGCTGCTGCATCCCGCCCCCGATTCGTCGCTGCACGGGCCGGTGACCACGATGCGGCGGTACAGCGCGGCCCGCGCCCGGTTGACCGACATGCACAAGGTGGCCCGGGCCTTCGGGGTCACGCTGAATGACGTTGCGCTGGCGGCGATCACCAACAGTTACCGCGGTGTCTTGCTGGCGCGCGGGGAGCGCCCGGGCCGCGACTCGCTGCGCACCCTCGTGCCGGTTTCGGTCCGCGCCGTGGACCACTTCAACGTCGCGGGCAACCGGGTGTCGGCAATGCTGCCGTTGTTGCCGGTCGACGAGGAGGACCCGGTGCGGCAGCTCAAGCTGGTGCACGATCGACTCAGCCACGCCAAAGCCAGCGGGCAGAGCGAGGGTGGCAGCGCAATGGTGGTGGCGGCCAAGCGCACCCCATTCGCGCTGTCCGCGTGGGCCATTCGCCTGCTCTCGCGGATACCCCAGCGGGCGGTGGTGGCGTTGGCGACCAACGTGCCCGGTCCACGGAGCCGGCAGCGGCTGATGGGCCGCCGGGTGCTGGAGTTGTTGCCGATCCCGCCGATCGCCCTACAGGTGCGCACCGGCGTCGCGATGCTCAGCTACGCCGACACGTTCGTTTTCGGCATCACCGCCGATTACGACACCGCACCCGACATCGATGCGCTCGCCGCCGGCATCGAGGAGGGCATGGCGCAACTGTTGGCGGCCGCCCGCAAGAGGCGCCGCAAGTCGTCATGACCGGCTGCGTTGGGCGGCGCGCTCGTGCGCGGTCAACAACAGATGGTCGAATTCCGATCGGGCGTCGAGGCGCCCTCCGGCGCCGCGGAAGTCCTCGGCGATCTGCTCGGCAAGCGGCCGCAGCTTGATATTGGCCTCCTGCGAAAGCCATTTGAGCAACTCGAAGGCCGCGTTGGCGTCGATGCCGTAGACCAGCATCAGCATGCCCTTGGCCTGTTCGATGCCGGCCCGGTTCTCGTTGATCTCGGCCAGCCTGGCGCTGACCAGCTCCTCATCCGGCCGTCCGGTCGCCGGGGAGACGTCGATGTAGAACCCGTGCGTGCCGGCCACATCCCCGTCGTCGTCGAAGAACCGGTCACCCACGACGACGACGTGGCGCACGTTGCCGCCGGTGTCGACGATCCGGTGGCGGGTGCTGAACGCCTGGCGGGTGTTCACGATCTGGTCGATGGTGGCCGCGACCTGGCCGCGATCGTCCGGGTGCTTGTGCGAGAGCACCAGTTCGGTGGTGGGCGTGACGGTGCCCGGCTCGTAGCCGTGTATCCGCTGCACCTGCTCCGACCACTCCCAGCGCTGATCGGTGAAATAGAAGCGGAACCAGCCGGCCGGTTGCGCGGAGCCACCGGCCAACGCCCGTTCGACGTCAACCGTTTGACCGTCGAGTTCCCACTTCATCTCGCACCCGGCTTTCCTGCCGTTGGGCCGGCGATGGGCGGCGGCCCGTGTCTGCTACCCGGAATCGAGCCGCCGCCCAGCCGGGCGATCAGGCGTTGATGACCTCGCGGTGCGAGGCGTTCTCGTCGATGGCCGTCTGCGTGTCGCCCCGGCCGACGGTGATCTTGCGCGGCTTGGCACGTTCGGCCACCGGAATACGCAGGCGCAGAACGCCTTCCCGGTAGGACGCCTCGATCTTGTCGGTGTCGAGGTTGTCGCCGAGAACCAGCTGCCGGCTGAACACGCCCCGGGGGCGCTCGGTGGCGAGCATCTCCCGGTTGGGGTCCAGGGCAGGCCGCTCGGCCCGCACGGTCACGACGTTGCGCTCGATGTCGATGTCGAGCGAGTCGGCGTTGATGCCGGGCAGGTCGAACTCGACGACGAACTCCTCGCCCTGGCGCCAGGCGTCCATCGGCATCACCGCAGGCCGGGCGGCGGTGCCGAACACTTGGTGGGCGAAGCGGTCGAGGTCACGGAACGGATCGGTACGCATCAGCATGGTGGTCACCTCTCACTCCAATCTAGGCTGTGGTCTGGCAATTACCTATGTCCAATGACATAGATTTGATATAGCACTATCGACACAATGGCGCAAGTGTGATAGATAGATTTTCTGAGCCCGTGAGTTCTGGGGGAGACGCGTGATGACCGACCAACGCAGCGATTTCGGCGCCCCGGCGCCCGATCACGGCGTATACGGCATCTCGGTGGCCGCCGAACTTTCCGGCATCGCGGTGCAGTCGTTGCGCCTGTACGAGCGGTACGGGCTGGTCACGCCGGCGCGAAGCGATGGAGGGACGCGGCGTTACAGCGCCGACGACCTGACCAGGCTCAAGCGCATCAGCGAGCTGGTCGACGCCGGCGTCAACCTGGCCGGCATCGCGCGGATCCTGGAGCTCGAGGACCACAACGCGACGCTCTCGGCGGCCAATACCGACCTGCAGTCCACCAACCGGACGCTGCGCAAGGCCGCGAAAAACGGGGGGTCCGCGCGCCAGGACGCGTGAGGCGCCCGCCGTCCGCCGATTGCGTTCACCGACATCGGGTACCCAGCCAGCTGTCCCTAGTGAAGGAGCGGCAATGGCAGAGGTGGCGGAGGCCAAGGCCCAGGTGGTCGACGAAGCGCGGCGCGAAGCGGACGAGTACCGGGGCGACGAGCCGCGGCCGCTGGGCGGCTACCTCGTGGTGCTGGCGATCTACGGCGCCGTGGTGGGGGTCGCGACCGTGGCCGCGCTGCTCACCGGGCGCACGTTGCCGACGCGCTGGCGCATCCAGGACCTGGTCACGGTGACCCTCGGCACCCACAAGCTCTCGCGCACCCTGACCAAGGACGCGGTGACGAGCCCGTTGCGGGCGCCCTTCACCCGCTTCGCCGGCAGCGGCGGCCCGGCGGAGGTCATGGAGGAGGTTCGGGACGAAAGCCCGCTTCGGCACAGCCTGGGGGAGTTGCTGACCTGCCCGTTCTGCCTGGACATGTGGGTGGCGACCGGCTTCGCGATCGGCCTGGTGTTCGCGCCGCGGTTCACCCGCCTGGTGGCGGGCGTCTTCACCGTGTTGACCGGCGCCGACTTCTTGCAGCTCGCCTACGCCAGGGCGCAGCAGGCGGCCGGCTGAGGGGTTCAGCCGGTCTTCGGCATGGGGATGCCCTCGCTGGCCGCGAATTGCGCGTCCTCCTCGGACGCCAGCCCGATGGACACCACCGACCGGTCGAACAGCAGGTCCGTCAGGTAGGCCAGCGACACCGCCCATCGGTTGACCCCCCGCGGAATCGCGTACAGGTGATAGGACCGGGTGACGAATTTCGCGGGCAGCCCGGACAGGTGGATGTTCAGCGGGTTGGCCACCGCCTGCCACGGTCCCAGGTCGACCACCAGGCCCAGATTGCGGTGCTTGTACTCCTTGGGGCTGCCGTACCCGAGGCTGGCCGCCACGTTGCGGGCCAGCACCTTGCCCTGCCGGGTCGCGTGCTGGGCGGTCGGCGGCGTGATCTTGCCGGGCTGGGTCAGGTCGGGAACCGCGGCGGCGTCACCGGCCGCAAACACGTCCGGCTGCTCCGGGACGCGCAGATCCGCACCGACTTTGAGCCGGCCCCGCTCGGTCGGCAAGCCCAGCTCCTGGATCAGCGGTGCACCGGTGACACCGGTCACCCACGCGATCGTGCGGGTCTCGATGCGCGAATCATCGCTGAGCACAACGTGATCGGCGTGCGCCTCCTTGAGCGTCACGCCGAGCCGGACGTCGATGCCGCGCCGGCGAAGTACCTTCTGCGCGGCGTCACCCAGTTTCTTGCCCACTTCCGGCATCACCTGCTCCGCCAGGTCGAGGAGCAAGAACTTGACGTCGGCGGGATCGAACCGCATCTGCTTGGCCGCCGCGTCGGCCAGCGCCCGCAGCTGCGCCACCAGCTCGGTGCCCGAATAGGAGGCGCCGACCACGACGACCGTGCGCCGGGCCGCCGCCACCCGCGGGTCGTCCTCGATGTTGGCCAGCTCGAGCTGCTCCACGAAATGGTCTCGCAGGTAAAGGGCCTCGGCGGTGGTCTTCAACCCGCGCGCGCAGGTTGCCAGCCCCGGCACGTCGAACAACCGCGTCACCGAACCCGGCGTGAGCACCAGCCGGTCCCAGGACATGGTGTGGTTGCGTTCCTCGGGATCGCACCACGTCAGCGTCCGCCGATCGAAGTCCACGCCGTCCACGCGCCCGCGTACCGCGTGCACACCCTTGAGGCTGTTGGCCAGCGGGACCGCGACGAAGCGGGCGTCCACGACCCCGCCGGCGACGTCCGGCAGCAACGGTGTGTAGAGCATGTAATCCACCGGGGAGATGATCGTGATGTCCACCTGCTCGCGCCGTCGCCGCAGAATGCGTGCCAGACGGTGCGCGCAGGTGAATCCGGTGAAGCCGCTGCCAACGATCACGATTGAGGTCACCAAGCCGAGTGTAGGACGGCGTCCCGCGAAGATCCGGGGCGTCGCCGCGCGAACGTCGACGACCGCGACGAAAACTGTTCAATGCCAACGTGTTACGTGCAGGCAAACCTGGTGAAGGTTATTCGCACGGTGGTCGCCGAGCGCCGCCGCTTGGTTGCGCTTCGTATTCTGGCACCTAGACTTCGTTTTGTGGGTTGACGCACCGAATTTCCATTCGCACGCTTGAATGAGCGAGGCGTGGCCCTCGGCACTCGGCCTGCGCGGATTCGTTGCCGGGGGCCGCCAAAGGGCAGGCCATCGAAAGGGGGTGCTGTGCAAGACGGCAGTGCGGCGGTGGTCACCCAGCTGGCCGAACTGGTGTCCAGCCTCGAGCGCCGGGAAAGCAATACCACCGCGGGCCTGAATCAACTCATCGACAACGGCGTCCTGCACGTGGCGGGTTGCCAGTACGCCGGCATCACGCTGGCCGAGCGGAGCAAGTCCGTCATCAACGTGGCCGCGACGCATCGTTACCCGATCCTGCTGGACGCCATCCAGAACCGCTACGGCGAGGGACCGTGCCTGGATGCCGCCTGGCGGCACCACCTGATGCACGTCGAAGACCTCGCCGAGGACCAACGATGGCCGCGGTATCGGCGGTACGCGATCGAGCAGACGCCGATCCGGTCCATCCTGTCCTACGAATTGTTCGTGGGCCACGGCACGATGGCCGCGCTGAACTTCTACTCCGACTCCCCGTACGCGTTTCACGACGACTCCGTGGAGTTGGGCGCCGTCTTTGCCACACACGTCGCGCTGGCGTGGTCGATGTTGCGCCGGCAAGACCAATTTCGCAGTGCCCTGGCGTCGCGGGACATGATCGGTCAGGCCAAGGGAATCATCATGGAGCGGTTCAATCTGGACGCCGTCGAGGCTTTCGAGCTGCTCACCCGGCTGTCGCAGAAATCCAACACCCGGCTCACCGACATCGCGAAGTCGCTGATCGACAACGAGCATCCCCTCAAGCGTCCGCACCGCTGACGCGCTGCGACGAGGGGCCGCGGCGTTTCGGCCCGCGCCGAGCGGGTATGTGCCACGCGCATGAAGGCTGTTACGTGGCACGGGAAGCGCGATGTGCGGGTGGAGTCGGTTCCAGACCCGAAGATCGAGAAGCCCTCCGACGCCATCATCGAAGTCACCTCGACCAACATCTGCGGGTCGGACCTGCACCTGTACGAGATTCTCGGGGCGTTCATGAAACCCGGGGACATCCTCGGTCACGAACCCATGGGTATCGTGCGCGAGGTCGGTGGCGAAACCGGTGACCTGCGGGTCGGCGACCGGGTGGTCATCCCGTTCCAAATCTCCTGCGGCAGTTGCTACATGTGCGACCAGCAGCTCTACACCCAGTGCGAGACCACCCAGGTGCGCGAGCAGGGCATGGGAGCTGCGCTATTCGGCTACTCGGAGCTCTACGGCGAGGTCCCCGGCGGGCAAGCCGAACTGCTGCGCGTCCCGCAAGCGCAGTTCACCCACATCAAAGTCCCTGTGGGCCCGCCGGATTCGCGATTCGTCTACCTGTCCGACGTGCTGCCCACCGCCTGGCAGGCGGTGGCCTACGCCGACATCCCCGACGGCGGGACGGTCACCGTGCTCGGCCTGGGCCCCATCGGTGACATGGCCGCGCGCATCGCCGACCACCTCGGCTATCGGGTGATCGCGGTCGACCTGGTGGCCGAGCGCCTGGGCCGCGCCGCGCAGCGGGGCATCCACACCATCGACCTGGGGCGACTCGACTGCTCGCTGGGGGACGCGATCCGGGACCTGACCGACGGGCGGGGTTCCGACTCCGTCATCGACGCGGTCGGCATGGAAGCGCACGGATCCCCGGCGGCCAAGTTCGCCCAGCAGGCCACCGGCATGCTGCCGGACTTCATCGGCAAGCGGCTGATGCAGACCGCCGGCGTGGACCGGCTAAGCGCGCTCTACTCCGCCATCGACATCGTCCGCCGCGGTGGGACGATATCGCTGATCGGTGTGTACGGCGGGATGGCCGACCCCCTGCCGATGCTGACGCTGTTCGACAAGCAGGTGACCCTGCGGATGGGCCAGGCCAACGTCAAGCGGTGGGTGGACGACATCATGCCGCTGCTGACCGACGACGACCCGCTGGGCGTCGACACGTTCGCCTCCCACGTGCTGCCCCTGGACCAGGCCCCGCACGCCTACGAGATCTTCCAGAAGAAGCAGGACGGGGCGGTGAAGGTCATGTTACGGCCCTGAAAATCGTTTTGCTGCAAGGCCTTCCGAACCACCGTTTGGGGGAGGCCCCGGTAGGGTATTGATTGCGCCATGACATCCGCAGAAGCCATCGCCCCCACGCCCACCGGAGAGGTGTGGCCGGGCCGCGCCTACCCCCTGGGCGCCACCTACGACGGGGCGGGCACCAATTTCGCCGTCTTCAGCGAAGTCGCGGAGCGGGTGGAGCTGTGCCTGTTCGACGCCGAGGGCACCGAGAGCCGGGTCCCGCTGCCCGAGATCGACGGCTACATCTGGCACGCCTACATCCCCAACATCGAACCCGGCCAGCGCTACGGCTACCGCGTGCACGGCCCGTACGACCCGCCGAACGGCTTGCGGTGCAACCCGAACAAGCTGCTGGTGGACCCGTATTCGAAGGCCATCGACGGATCGTTCGAGTGGAACCAGGCCCTGTTCAGCTACAACTTCGGCGACCCGGACAGCCGCAACGACGACGACTCCGCCGCGTTCATGCCCAAGTCGGTGGTGATCAACCCCTACTTCGACTGGGGCAACGACCGGCCGCCGGACCACCAGTACGCCGACACGGTCATCTACGAGGCGCACGTCAAGGGGCTGACGCAGACCCACCCCGACCTGCCCGAGCAGTTGCGCGGAACCTACGCGGGCGTGGCGCACCCCGTGATCATCGAGCACCTCAAGAGCCTGGGCGTCACCGCGATCGAGCTGATGCCCGTGCACCACTTTGCCAACGACTCCACCCTGGTGGACAAGGGCCTGTCGAATTACTGGGGTTACAACACGATCGGGTTCTTCGCGCCGGACTTCAAGTACTCCAGCTCGACCTCGCCCGGCGGCCAGGTGCAGGAATTCAAGGCCATGGTGCGGGCGCTGCACGAGGCCGGCATCGAGGTGATCCTCGACGTCGTCTACAACCACACGGCCGAGGGCAACCACATGGGCCCGACGCTGTCGATGCGCGGCATCGACAACGCCGCCTACTACCGGCTCGTCGACGACGACAAGCGGTACTACATGGACTACACGGGGACCGGCAACAGCCTCAACGTCGGTCACCCGCACGCCCTGCAGCTGATCATGGACTCGTTGCGGTACTGGGTGACCGAGATGCACGTCGACGGCTTCCGCTTCGACCTCGCGTCGACGCTGGCCCGCGAGTTCTACGACGTCGACCGGCTGGCCACGTTCTTCGAACTGGTGCAACAGGATCCGACGGTCAGCCAGGTCAAGCTGATCGCCGAGCCGTGGGACGTCGGGCCGGGTGGCTACCAGGTGGGCAACTTCCCCCCGCAGTGGACGGAATGGAACGGCAAGTACCGCGACACCGTCCGGGACTTCTGGCGCGGTGAGCCGTCGACCCTCGACGAGTTCGCCTATCGGCTGTCCGGATCGGCCGACCTCTACGAGCACACCGCGCGCCGCCCGGTCGCGTCGATCAACTTCGTCATCGCCCACGACGGGTTCACGCTGCGAGACCTGGTGTCCTACAACGAGAAACACAACGAGGCCAACGGCGAGGGCAACAACGACGGCGAAAGCCACAACCGGTCGTGGAACTGTGGCGCGGAGGGGCCCACCGACGACCCGGGTGTCAACGCGCTGCGCGCCCGCCAGCAGCGCAACTTCCTCACCACGCTGCTCCTGTCGCAGGGCGTGCCGATGATCTGCCACGGCGACGAGCTGGGCCGCACGCAGAACGGAAACAACAACGGGTACTGCCAGGACAACGAGATCACCTGGATCGACTGGTCGAAGGCCGACAACGGCCTGCTGGAGTTCACCCGCGTCGTGTCGGCGCTGCGCGCCAACCATCCGGTCTTCCGCCGGCGCCGGTTCTTCTCCGGCAAGCCGTTGGGCCGCCGCGGCCAGGACGGGCTGCCGGACATCGCCTGGTTCACCCCCGAGGGCACCGAGATGACCGAGGAGGACTGGGGCGCGGGGTTCGCGAAGTCCGTCGCGGTGTTCCTCAACGGGCACGGCATCCCCGACCGCGATGCGCGGGGGCAGCGGGTGCTCGACGACTCCTTTCTGCTCTGCTTCAACGCCCACTACGAGCCGATCGAATTCACGTTGCCGCCAAAGGAATTCGGCGCCGCCTGGCAGCTCGTGGTGTTCACCGGCCCCGACGAGGAGACGCCCGCGGAGGAGGTGCCCGGCGGGGGCACGCTCACCGTGGACGCGCACACGGCCGTGGTGCTGCAGGCCCCGGACGGGGGCTGATCCCGCCCGGGTGGCCGGGGGACCTTTCGCCCATGGATTGATTACCTTGTGCCCTCGGGCATCGGCCGTCGATCCGCGCACACTGTCGGGTGCGCGCCGTTGGGGGAAGGAAGGGGCAGCCGATGGACGGGCGGAGCCCCGAGGCGTGCCTGAACGACGTGGCCTGGTGCCGGCGGATCGCCCTGCTGATGGTGTTCGCCCTCGCCACGATGACGTGGGTGGGCTGGGCGACGGGTGTTGACCGGCTGACCCGCATCCACCCGACCTGGCCGGAGATGATGCCATGGACGGGCGCGTGGCTGGCGGGGCTGGGTGCGGCGATTCTGCTCCAGTCGGGTAGCCCCTCGCGGGGGTGCGCGTGGGCCGGGCGAGGACTGGCGCTGGTCGTGGGCGCCCTCGCCGTGATCGTGCTCGCGGAGTACGCCACCGGCAGGCCGTCGTCCGGATTCGACCAGGTGTGGTTCGGTGACGCGGTCCGTGCGTCACGATGGAGCTGGCCGGGGCGGCCGAGCCCGCAGACAGGCGTGTCGGCGCTGTTCCTGGCGGCGGCCACCGGCCTGATCCGAGTGGATCGCGGGACCCGCGTGGTCCGGCCCGCGTGCACCGCCGCCGGCGGGGCCATCCCGTTCGTCACGGTCGGTGCCTACCTCTTCGACGCGCTGGCGCTGGTGGGCACCTCGCCTTCGACCGGCCAGGCACTGATGACGGCGTCGGCGCTGTTGCTGGTCGCCGCGGCGACGGCGCTGGCGCGCCCCGACCGGTTCCCGGTCGCCTGGCTGCTC